>JAFNXQ010000045.1 GCA_017383445.1 Alistipes sp. | reverse complement strand
GCTGTCGCTTCTGTTGGTCGGCTATGAGTCTGTCCTGATACCTTGTATTTGCTTGTACATACTCTTGTGAACCCTTCTCGAATATCTGTGTCATCTTACGCAGATGTTCAAGTTCTGCCAACTCTGTTGCAGCCTGGTACTCCTCCAAAGAAATTGTGCCGTCAATGTACCGTTGCTTCTCAATAGCCAACAGAGAATTGTATCTCTCTTCCTCCTGCTCTTTGGCAGTCTGTATAGCCTCTTTGCTACGTTCTTCGGCAAAGCCGTTCTCCTGCTCCTGCTTCTTTTTGAGAGCTTCGTAATAATTGGCCTCAATACCCAAACGCTCCGTTGCAGTAAGGTCGGTATGCTCCAACTGTTTTTGGTGATACTCAATAGCAATATCCTGCATACGCAAGGTGTATTGCTCATAGTTCTTCTCACCCTTTGCGTAAGCAATGCGGTTGAGTGCTTCCTGTCTTTCTCGCCACTCGTTTTCGGCGGCGAACTTGTCTTTGATATCGCCACCGTCCGGCTCAATAATAATAGGGTCAGGATTTTGGTTCATCGCATCGCTGACTATTCGGGCAGAAACATTGTACTTCTTTTCCAATGTAGCATTTGCATTCTCAAGTAGAGCTCTTTTCTCCTTGAGCCTTGCGAGGTCTGCTTCTGCCTGTTCTCGTGCTTCTGTAGCCTCAATCAATTCGTCCGATTGGTCGTCCGTCTCGACCCATAACTTCGCTGCTGCATCAGTGGAATTGCCAGCTTCTGCTGCTGTAAGGTTGTAGATGTCTTTTGCATCTCGATATGCTCTATCAGCATTACGTTCCCTCTCTCTTGCAGCTGCAAGTGTCGCTTCTGCTGCTTCAATCTGTGGCTCAAGGTCAAGCAACTGTGATTCGTTCTCCTCAATCTTCTGCTGTGCAGCTCTTGCCCTTGCAACATCGAGAATTGAATTGCATAACAGGTCATACTGTGTTCTTGCGTTGCCGACCAATATTGCTTCTTTATCAAGATTGCCGAAATATGCCGGGTAAAGTTCTTGCAACTTGGTAGCATATTTCATTCTGTCCTCACGGCTTTGGTTCTCATCGGTGGCAGCCTCATAAAGGGCATTAAGCCTCTTTATCTCTTCTCTTGAAAACTCCGCACTTGCAGCGTCAATATCAACAATGCTTTTCTTGAACCTCTCGTTCTCCTCTCGCAGTTCTTTCTCCCTCTGCTTCGCATCTTTCATCTTATTGTTCCAAGTGATGAAAAGGCCTATCGCTGTTGTGATTGCAGAAATGATAAGACCAATCGCGTTCTTCTTCATCGCGGCATCAAATGCCTTTACTGTAGTCGTTGCTTTCTGTACCTGCCCTGTCAATCCATAATAAGCCACCTTCAACAAAGTAATAGCCGGGCGAAGAGCAGATACAAGTGCGGTTGTAACCTTTGTGGTAGTATTCCACAAAGCCTGTGCTATAGCACTTGCTTTCACTGCAATGGTGTATGATGCGTAAGCAGCTGCAAGAGTCAATATCTCGCCCTTGTACTTTATGAAGAAATCAACCATTACACTTAATGCCTTCAGCAGAAGTGTGGTCGATGACATAATATGCGACATTACGGGCTGTAGCTTCTCGCCAAGCTCAACGGCCATTTCCTTTACACGCTTGCGTGCCTTGTCAAGCCCTGCTTCAACGGTGGTGTTCTGCACAGTGAACTCTTTTGTTACCGATGTGGCCTCTTCAAATGCAGCATTCGCCACTACCTGCTGTTGGCGTACCATATCTATGTTGCCAGCAAGAGCCGAAATCACGGCCGAAGCCCTTGCACCCTCTTCGCCCATATCGCGGAACACGGGAGCAAGCACGTCCATACCGCCCAGCTCCTTCATTCTCTCCAGGAGCATAAGCAAGCCTTCGTTTGTGGAGCGCTTCAATGCGGCATTGAACTCATCGAGGTTAAGCCCGGTTGCCCTCGTTATTTTTTCCGTGTCCTTAAAAAGGTTCATCACCAATTTAGACATCGCTGTTGCAGACATTTCCACTGCCTGACCTTGCGAGTCAAGCACAGCTGCGAAGCCCATAATCTGCGGAATTGTCATTCCTGCTTGAGCACCTACACCTGCAAGGCGTTGTGCGAATTGTGCGAGATACGGAGCCGATGCAGTACAATTCTGCGACAATTCATTTATCACAGAGCCAACGGCAAGCAATGAGCGTTCTGTGCCGAGTCGTGCTTCATCACCGAATATGCTCGTCAATTTTGACAGTGTCAAAGTTGCACCATCGCCGAGGTCGTCAAGTGCCACATTTATTTGGTCTGCGGCACGTACAAACCCAAGAACATCCTCTTGCGAGGTCTTTCCGAGTCGTCCTGCTTCCTGTGCAAGCTGGTTCAATCCCTCACGAGAGGTACGAGTGTCCATTTTCTTGAACTCCTCGTTCAGTTTCTCCACCTCTTCAGCAGTCATTCCCGTAAACTTGCGTACAGATGCCATTTCTGCATCCATTTCCGCGTAAGCGTTCACAGCGGAGCGACCTGCCATAACCAAACCCGTAACAGCTGCTGCACCTGCTGCAATGGTCGTCTGCCAATCATTCATTTTTCGGTTAAAGCGTTCCCAAAAGGTTTCGCTTTCCCGAAGTTCCTTGTTTACATTGTCAATCTCCTTGCGTACTGCCTTTATGTGCCGGCACTGCCTTTCCCAAGCCTCACTGCCTCGTTCAAGTGTGTTGAGTTGCTTTTCAAGAGTGCGAAGAGTCTTTTGCAGTTCCTTTGGCGAAGCCTTATCAAGTCGCTTCATCACTTCAGCCACTTGCTCGGTTGCAGACTCCATTTCCCGGATTTGTCGCTGTGTATTCTTCAGCTCCTTTCTCAACTTTGAGAGGTCGGTTTTCTTTCCCTCGCTTGCAGCTTTTGCTATTGCGTTCTGCAAGTCAAAAGCCCTCTTTTTCAGTTCATCGAGCACCTTTTTCGGCTCCTCTCCGTTCATCTGGAGATTTACCGTTGCATTTGTTGTATAATCACTCATAGTTGTTTTTTATGCAAAAATGAGCCTGTTTTCCAGTGCCATAAAAGACAGATAAAACGACCACTTCAGGCGATTTTTTCACTTTCCGAGAAAAGTTAAGGACTAAAAAAGCCAACACGCCGAATATTAAGCATTTAAGGGTTTGAAAAGGGATTTTTCCCTTTCTTCTGTCTGAAAAGACCCCCCGACCGCCCTGCATCGCCCGACCGAAAACCGCCCTTTTTTTGTATCGCTATATGTACGGTAAAAATGCTTCCGTGAGGTTGGATTGAACTTTAGGGCAATCCACGCCGAGCGGAAACTTCCTCTCTGCCGTACAATGTGCGGTGTTATTGGCAATGAGTGCGTAAGGCTGTGCGTGGGTGGGAGAAGGTTGCCGCAAGGAGCGAGGGATTTGCCTTTGTCGCTATTCTCTATACCGGTGCTGTAGGCAACAAATGTGGCTTGAGCAAGGTACTGCGAAGAGCCTTGTTTGTAGGTATAATGAACAGCATAGACAAGGGCTACAATCCTTTAGTGTATTGCAGCAGCCTTCGCTCTGGGTGGATTATGCCTTATGCACCATTGGGGCTTGGGGTGGGGATAATGGCTATGCCGGCAATGTCTGCGTGTGTGGGGTACTTGCACATAGCAATATCGCATAAAGGTGTGCTTTCAGCAAATGCGATGAAAAAGGTACTTACTGAGATTTGCATCCCTGTGAAAGGGGTTGTTAATCGGTGTGTGTGCCTATCGCTCTTGCCGAAGCGAGCACTCCTGCGATGTATTGATATGAAAATGTGCGAATACGAAGGGCGGTAAACGGCTATTGCCAGCATAGGGGCTTGGGGAGGGGTGAGATAAGCATAAAGAAATAGACCAAAGCAAATTTGCCTTGGTCTATTTCTGTTTGTGTTCTCTTTTGT
>JAFNXQ010000044.1 GCA_017383445.1 Alistipes sp. | reverse complement strand
GTAGCGATATCGTTCACATAGACCAGCTTCTCGATGCCCAGACCTGCCACTTCAAGCATATTCTTCGCCTGACGCAACGAACGACCCGCTACATAGGGCACCTTGACCATCTTCTCGCGGAAGGAGTTGATTGTAACATAGACCTTACGTCCTGCCTTGACCTCCGTACCGCCCTTGGGCAGCTGGTCGAGCACGATACCGCCCTCATAGGCCGGCACGAACAGCGAGTCGTTGATGACAATCTCCAAGCCCTTACGACGGGCATCCTGCTCCACGGCATCAAGCTTCACGCCCATAAAGTTAGGTACGGTGCGGTGTGTGCCGTGTCGCGTGATGAACATCATCGCTATACTTGACACCAAAATAACGCCCACCAACGCAAGGATGATAAGCACTGCGTGATACGCTATCTTATGGTTCTTCAATCGCATCCACATATTGCCGACAGTACTCTGCTTTGCCTGACGGCGGCGAGGTCTTGCACTCTTGTTCTCCATATAATCTTACTTTTCTATCTCGTTATAAAATGTATCGCGTTCAATGGCCCTGAAACCTGCTCTCTCGGCCATCGCACACATATCCTCGACACTCATTCGCGGACGGCTGTCATCGGCCCCCGCCATAGAGTAAATCTTCGTTGAGTCGTCTATCGTGCCGTCGATATCGTCAGCACCAAACGCCAGAGCCATCTCCGTTGTCTGCTTGCCATACATCACCCAATAGGCCTTGATGTGTGGCACATTGTCCAGTATGAGTCGGCTCATTGCCAGCGTGCGTAAATCCTCCACAACCGACACCTCGCCTATCTCCGACATAGAGTTTCCGAAGTTGCGGTATTTAAGCGGTATAAAGGCGTTCAAGCCGCCCGTTTCGTCCTGCAACTGACGCAGACGCATCAGGTGGTCGATACGGTGTTCCACACTCTCGATGTGTCCGTAGAGCATCGTGGCGTTGCTCTTCAAGCCAAGCCTGTGTGCCGTACGATGCACATCAAACCACTCGGCCGTAGAGCCTTTGTCGGGACATATCTTGGCTCGCAGCTCCTCGTCAAATATCTCGGCACCACCGCCGGGGATAGCCTCCATACCGGCATCAATGAGCAGACGCAGACCCTGCTCGGTAGTAAGGCCCGCCTTGCGAATCATATATGAGAGTTCGATAGCGGTAAAGGCCTTGACCGCCACCTGCGGCAGGATAGCCTTCACGCGGCGTATCATATCGCAGTAGTAGTAGATGTCGTGTTCGGGATGAACGCCACCCACGATATGCACCTCTGTCACACCACGACCCTCATACTCACGCACCTGTGCCTCAATCTCCTCCATCGTCTTATCCCACGCCTCCGCACTACCCTTCGTGCGGCGGAATGAGCAGAACTTGCAGTTAAAGACGCAGAGATTGGTAGGCTCGATATGGAAGTTGCGGTTGTAATAGACCTTGTCACCACTCACCTCTCGCTTGCGTGCCACAGCCAGCTCACCAAGCCGCCACAGCGGAGCCTCCTGCCACAGTGTGAGAGCATCCTCGGCAGTGAGTCTTACGCCCTCCGCCACGGCAGAGGCTATATCTTGCCACGTTCTCATTATTTGGGAGCTTTGCGATAGAGGTAGATACCTATGATTGCGAATATTATATTGGGCATCCACACCGCCAGAATAACGGGCAGAGAGCCACTCTTGGCGAACTCCTCGAAGACGCGGTTGAACATAATGTAGGAGAAGCACAGCGTGATACCTATACCGATGTGCAGACCCGTACCGCCACGCACCTTACGCGATGATAGTGACACGCCGATAAGCGTCAGGATGAAGGTTGCAAATGGGTAGGCATAGCGGCAATGGCGTTCCACCTCCATAATATTGATTGAGTCGGAGCCCTTGGCCCGCTGCTGCTCGATGAAGCCATTCAGCTCCTCAATCTTCATCGTTGAGACCACATTATCCACCTTGCCCAGCTCTCGGATGTCGATATCGATGAGGGTGTCGAGGTCGCGGTGCTGCTCGAAATGCTCCACGCCGAGGCTATCGATACGGCGTATGATGTAGCGTTCAGCCGTCCAGTGGCGTGTCTTGGGGTCCACCTTGACTGACGAAGCCTCCAAAGACTCCGCCACGCGAGTACCCTCGTAGCGTTCCAGCACCATATAGGATGCCGAGTTGGAACGGTTATAGCCCCTCACATAGAAGAACTCGCCAGGGCTCATCTGACGATAGATATGGCGGTCAAACTGCTCATTCTTCTTCTTTGGGAAGTATTGGCGGCGGAACTCCTCACACTTGATTTGCGAGGTCGGGATAACCCACAGGTTAAGCGACAACGACAACGCCATAATAGCAAAGGCACCCAGGAAGTAGGGCCACATAAGGCGGCGGAAGCTCATTCCTCCCGACAGCATAGCGATAATCTCGGTCTGATAGGCCATCTTCGAGGTAAAGAAGATTACCGAGATGAAGGTGAACAGGCCACTGAACTGATTGATGAAGTCGGGGATGAAATTGACATAGTAGTCGAGGATAATCGCCGACATAGGGGCTTTGGTCGCCGTGAAGTCATCTACACGTTCGGCATAGTCGAAGACGACGAGGATGACCGTAATCATCGCAATAGCGAAGATATAGGTCTTCAAAAATTTGGACAATATATATCGGTCAAGGGTCTTGAACCCCGGCCACCACGACATATTTCTCTTCATAAAAACTACTGTTTCATCTTGTGTTTATATCTGTCTGTTACAAAAGTTACACCCCTGTAACGGCTGTAACGGCTGTAATGCCTGTAACGCCTGTAACGCCTGTAATGGCTGTAATGACTGTAATGACTGTAATGGCTGTAATGACTGTAACGCCTGTAATGGTGTAACGCCTGTAACCTTACAATCTTCTGCCGAGCTTTGCTACCATTTGAGCCTTCCACTCCGACCAGTCACCTGCCAATATATGGCGTCGGGCCTCGCCCACAAGCCACAGATAGAAAGCCACATTATGCAACGATGCTATCTGTGCCCCCAGCATCTCCTTGTTGATGACAAGATGATGCACATAGGCCTTGGTGTATTGCTTATCGACAAAGCTCACGCCGTTCTCATCCAGTGGCGAGAAGTCGTTCTCCCACTTCTTGTTACGCAAGTTGATAGTTCCCTCGCTGGTGAATATCTGCCCATTGCGGCCATTACGCGTGGGCATCACGCAGTCGAACATATCAACGCCTCGGTCTATGCCCTCCAAAATGTTTATAGGCGTACCCACACCCATCAGGTAGCGGGGCTTATGCTCGGGCAGTACGGCATTCACAACCTCAATCATAGCGTACATAACCTCGGTTGGCTCACCCACAGCCAGGCCACCTATGGCATAGCCGTCGGCATCATACTGCTGAACATTGCGTGCCGCCTGCTCTCGCAGGTCGGGATAGGCACAACCCTGCACTATAGGGAACAGCGACTGATAGTGACCATACTTGGGCGAGGTCTGTGCGTAGCGATTAAAGCAGCGGTCGAGCCACCTCTCGGTGAGTGCCAGCGACTTGGCTGCATAGTCACGCGGAGCATCACCCGGAGGACACTCATCGAAGGCCATCATAATATCCGCACCTATCGTACGTTCGGTATCAATCACACTCTCGGGCGTGAAGAGATGCTTCGAGCCGTCGATATGTGAACGGAAGTGGCAACCCTCCTCTTTGAGTTTGCGACACTCCGACAGCGAAAAGACCTGAAAGCCACCACTATCGGTAAGCATCGGGCCCTCCCACGTCGAGAAACGATGCACACCACCCGCCTGCTCAATAATCTCCATACCGGGGCGGAGATAGAGGTGGTAGGTGTTGGCAAGGATAATCTGTGCCTTGGCATCCTCTTTCAGGTCACGATGGAAAATGCCCTTCATAGCGGCAGCAGTACCTACCGGCATAAATATAGGCGTCTGTATAGTACCGTGGTCGGTCACTATCTCGCCTGCACGGGCCTTTGAGCCGGTGGCGGTATGTTGAAGTGTAAATTTCATAATCTTCGGTATATATGGCCGTTGTGAGCACACAACCCACAAAGGTAGCACTTTTTTATGACTTACCCACTATGTGGGTATATTTTTTCGCTATTTTGTGGTTTTGGCCCGACACGCCGACCACCCACCGCCACAACACCGAGGGACACCCACCGCCACGACACCGAGGGCGGAGGAGATAGTTAATTTAAGGAGGTTAAGGATTTTAGAGAAATTAGGGAATTTAAGGAATTTAAGGATGCTTTTGCATAGTCACTAAACTCACTAATCTCCCTAAACTCCCTAAAAAGTTACAGGCGTTACACCATTACAGCCATTACAGTCATTACAGCCATTACACCCATTACAGTCATTACACCCATTACAGTCATTACACCCATTACAGCCATTACACCCATTACAGCCATTACAGCCATTACAGTCATTACAGTCATTACAGCCATTACAGTCATTACAGTCATTACAGCCGTTACAGTCATTACAGCCGTTACAGGGGTGTAACTTTTGTAACTTTTGTAACTAAAAAAAGCCGCCCCGAAGGACGGCTCAAATATTTATACCACAACGGCTTATCGCACCTTGAACTCGGGGTCAGCCTTCTGCGGGATAGGCATCGATGCATAGTAACCGGCATCGAACTTCTCACGCACAGCCTTGAACGCCTCGATAGTACGCTCAACATCCTCCAGAGTATGTGCTGCGGTGGGGATGATGCGAAGGATAATCTCGCCCTTCGGAATAACGGGATAGATTACGATAGAGCAGAAGATACCATAGTTCTCACGCAAATCGACGATGAGGTTGGTACCCTCCTCGTTACCGCCCTTCATATAGACGGGAGTAACGGGCGACTGCGTAACGCCAATCTCGAAGCCATTCTCCTTGAAACCTGTCTGAATAGCACGGGTAATCTCCCACAACTTCTCCTGATACTCAGGGTGATTGCGGATAAGCTCCAAACGCTTCAAAGCACCGATAACCATAGGCATAGGCAATGACTTTGCGTAGAGCTGTGAACGCATATTGTAGCGGAAGAGGTTAATCAACCAGCGTGGACCGCTGACAAACGCACCAATACCGGCCATAGACTTTGCGAAGGTGTTGAACAACACATCCACGCCGTCGATAACGCCGAAGTGAGCCGCTGTACCGCGACCGCCGGGGCCCATAGTACCGAAGCCGTGAGCATCATCAACCAACAGACGGAAGTTGAAGTCCTTCTTTGCCTTCACGATAACATCGAGGAAGCCGAGGTCACCCTTCATACCGAAGACACCCTCGGTGATGACCAACACACCACCACGCTGCTCCTCGGCAAGCTCGGTAGCGTGCTTCAACTGCAAACGCAATGACTCCTCGTTGTTGTGTGCATATACGAAACGCTTACCCTTGTGCATACGCAGGCCGTCGATGATACAAGCGTGACACTCAGCATCATAGACCACCACGTCGCGAGGCGAGAGCAAGCAGTCGATAATAGAAATCATACCCTGATAACCAAAGTTCAGAAGGAAGGCATCCTCCTTACCTACGAACTCTGCCAGCTCGCGTTCCAGCTGCTCGTGGTACTTTGTCTGACCACTCATCATACGAGCACCCATAGGAGCTGCCATACCGAACTCGGCTGCACCGGCAGCATCGGCCTTGCGTACCTCGGGGTGGTTAGCCAAGCCGAGATAGTTGTTAAGGCTCCAATTGAGCATCATCTTACCACGAAAACGCATGTGTGGGCCCAACTCGCCCTCCAGCTTCGGGAATGCAAAATAACCGTGTAC
>JAFNXQ010000043.1 GCA_017383445.1 Alistipes sp. | reverse complement strand
GGCATCCATCTGTGGCAAGCCCTCCTCAATCATTGCGTCGAGGTTTCGTCCATCCTCGTGGATAATCAGCGTCTTGTCAAGCTCCTCCGCCAGGCGGTAGGCCTTCTCGCCATTATACTCAATCATCTTGATATCCATCTCGTCCTGCAACTCCAGAGCAACTCTCACACCGATGCGCGAGCCACCCAGAATCATCAGGTTCTTCACCTCAACACTCTTTTGACCCGAAAGCTCCGTAACACCGTGTGCCACATCCTTGCGGGCAATGACATAGACCGTGTCACCCTCGAAGAACTCATTCTGTCCGCTTGGGATGATAGTCTGCGTTCCGCGCGTGATAGCCACCACTCTAAACTCCGAGATTGAGCCATCAGCCGCCAAATCTGCCAGACTGCGACCAATCAGAGGCGATGTAGGCTCAAGCTTGAATACCACCAGCGCAAGCAGGCCATTGGAGAAATCGACATAATCGGTTGTGGAGGTGTGACCCAGCAGGTTTGCCACCTCACGTGCCGCAATCTTCTCGGGATAGAAGAGGTAGTCGATACCCATATCGATGAAAAGCTCCTTGTTATTGGGCTCAAGATACTCGTTGTTGTCGATGCGGGCAATGGACTTCTTCGCGCCGAGCTGCTTCGCCATCACCGCCGCCAGGATATTATGAGTCTCTTCGTGGTTTACGGCAATAAAGAGGTCGCAGCGTCTTACGCCCGCCTTGCGCAACACCGCAAAGGTGGTAGTGTCGCCCTCGACGGTAATCAAGTCAGCCAAACTGCTCAACTCGCTCAACGCCTTGGTGTCCTGATCAATCACAGTGATGTCGTGACCATTACCACTCAACATACGCGCCAAGTGGCTACCCATCTCGCCTATTCCAGAAATTACAATTTTCATTATATCCTCTACTACTTTTCTGCTGTGCCAAAATGCAGGTCGTGCGATGCGGCTCACCGATTGTCAAAATAAAAAGCTCCACCCTCACCCGATTACTACATCAAAAAGCACACACTATTGCAAATTTAACTACAAATATATAACTTTGTTGGCAGAAATTCAACTTAATACAAATATTTTAACTCCTAAAAGGGTATGAATGCAGCATTTTCCACAATATTGGTTGTCGTAGGTATCTCGATTCTTGCGGTGGGGCTCTTTTTTCTGGGTATGTCACTCACGCAAATATTTAAGGGTCACGACATAGACTCCGAGATTGCCACCAACAAGAATATGCAAAACCTCGGCATCAAGTGCGCGGTGCAGGAGTCTCGCGAGGATACAGGTACCGACTGCGCCGACATAGGTTGCCACGGCAACTGCTCATCGTGCGACATAGACCACGAAGCAGCGAAGAAATAACAACGAAAGGGAGCGACAACAGACATTGCGCTCCCTTAATTTTTAACCTCCGCCGTTTCTAAAAAAAACCAAAACGCGTATAAGGAGAGGGATTTTCAGAAAAGCAAATCCGAGGAATACAAAGAAGTCGCATAACAAGAGCTATTTTGAGGCTGGTCGCAGAGGCTGAATGCGGAGCATACTAAGCGTATGTGAGCAATTCAGCAACAAGCCAGACGCCAAAAGAGCCTTGTTAGGCGGCTTTTATACAAAAAAAATGCGGAAACCTTATGGTTCCCGCATTTGCCTTACTTGGTTGCAAGTGTTACTCAGCAAGTGGAGTTACGCTTACATAAGACTTACCAGATGACTTCTTGCAGAACTCAACTGTACCGTCTACCAATGCGAAGAGAGTGTGGTCCTTACCCATACCCACGTTGTTACCTGGGTTGTGTACAGTACCTCTCTGACGAACGATGATGTTGCCAGCCTTAGCGAACTGACCACCGAAAAGCTTTACACCGAGTCGCTTGCTCTCTGACTCACGGCCGTTCTTTGAACTACCTACTCCTTTTTTGTGTGCCATTTTCTCTAAACTTTTTAATTATGCAACAATATCCTCCACGAGAATCTGAGTCAAGTACTGACGGTGACCGTTGCACTTCTGATAACCCGTTCTACGCTTCTTCTTGAAGACAAGAACCTTATCGTCCTTCAAATGCTTCAAGACCTTACACTTAACTGAGGCGCCTTCTACTACAGGTGCACCTACCTTAACCTGACCGTCGTTGTCTACAAGCAGGACTTTGTCGAAGCTCACTGACGACTCTACGTCGCCCTGAAGACGGTGAACATAGAGCTTACGACCCTTTTCAGCCTTAAACTGCTGACCTGCGATCTCTACTATAACGTACATTCTATAAGTAAATTATAAATTTTGCCATAATTCGGCCTGCAAATATACAAAATTTTTTCTCATCACAATCTTTTCCGCAATATTTTTTTCACTATTTGGCTTTTGGCACATTTTTCGCCTACCTGCAATGGCTCAAAAAAAAGATTATGAACAGGGGTAAAATAGTTATTTATTCAAAACAACCACACCTATCGGCCCTCGTGGCGGAGATTATCGGCGGCGATGAAGATCAGATTATCTGTTGCACATCGCATCGCCAGATAATAAACATCTGCAACCGAGAGTCACCCTCGCTGGTCATAATCCTATCAACCACACCCTTTGTAAATGGGTCAGAACTTATAGGCAATATTCGGGCCACACGCCGACACCGGCCACTCATATATGTTATAACGTGGCAGCAATCCGAGCAGGCTATTTTGAGCCTACTGGAGTGTGGTGCCGACCAATATATGACCTTTCCCGTATGTATGAGCCGCCTGCGATATAAGGTTATGGAGCATACTCAATATGGGTGGAACCATTTTTCATAGCCTTAACAACAACCAAAAGATGAGCAACCCTACACACATATATATAATATTCTCACTTCTGATTGTTCTTGCTTTCGGGATTGCCTCTCTACTCCACTCTCGGGCATCAAGACTACACCGAAGTGATATGCATCTGCAAAATAGCTATATACGACAAATCGTAAAGATGCTCTGCAACGAGGAGTTCTCTCCCATCACACCTTCGCCCGACACACGCCGTCACCGCATAACACTCATCGAGGCTCTGCATATCGTTCTGAGCCACACCTACGGGGCCGACCTCAACATACTGCACGAACTGGTCTGCCGTTACGACCTTGACGGCTTTCTGCTGCGGCAGATCAGGCATAGCCGAGGCTTGCGACAAACCCACTTCATATTGCTTTTAAGCACCACGCCGAGCAACAAACCCGTGATTCCGTTGTTAAACAGATACTGCCACTCCAAAAACTGCGAGAAAAGCGTCGCAGCCCTGATTGCCATACTGGCTCTACGCCCCTCAACAGCCATATCGGCCATAGCTCTCTTCCCGCACCGGCTACGGGCTCTCGACATATCGCGTATCATCACACTGCTGCGTCGCGGCATACTACCCATAGCCTACGAGCCGCTGCTCACAAGCGACAACACCAATCTGCGGATGCTGGGGCTGGCTATTGTTCGCAACTTCGGCATCGAGATAGCCGACAAGGAGTTGCAGAACATCGTCGTCGCATCGTCCGACGAAATGGTTGTACGCGAAGCCCTGCACACGCTATCTGTCCTCGGAAGACCTCTCGGAAGGGCGAAGATTCGTATCCGCCTATCCACAATGGAGGCCTCCTACCGCAGGGAGCTGTGTCGTCATCTAACACGCGAGGGGTATTCCTTGGCAGCTCTGCGGACAATATTCTCGCCTGCCGAGATAGCTCACTCGGCAACACTTCTGAAATCCTATAAACGCAATCTGGAATGGCACCCTACTCTCAATACCTGATAATCGCTGTTTCGGCGATAGTGCTTATCGCCATCACTCTGCGTACGATTCGCATTGCACGCACCATACGCCTTCAACGCTACATTGCCAGCGATGCTCCGGGCTGCCACCACACACTCGGCTCGGCGGGCTGCTCAATACTCTGTCACGGCATTGACAACATAGAGGACATTCAGCATCTGCTCTCTGATGAGCATTGTCACTACGAAGTCATCATATCACTGGATGCCGACACCCGCCCAAAGCTATTTGACGAGATTATAACCCGCTACAAGATGATTCGCGTGGAGGCTCCCGACAGCAGCGAGTTCCGCCACAAAGCCATACGCCGTCTTTATCGGTCACGCCAGCGATGCTTTCGGCGACTGGTGCTGCTCGACAAAGCGGAGGATAGCCCCTATGACGATATAAATGCCGCAGCGGCCGTCTCCTCGTATGATTACCTGCTCCCCATAGGGCGAGGCACTCTTCTGCGGCAAGGTGCTGTCAGCTCGCTTGCCATTATCATCTCCGAGTGTCGCCACAAGCCGATTGACATTGTCTATTCGCACGCCGACGGCTCTATGCTGTTTCGTCGCGATGCCGTAGCCTCGTTAGGCGGATTCTCTGCCGACATCCACCGCAGGATAGCCCATTCACGCCGACAGACAACCTACATTCCGATATTTGAGAATTTTCGGCCTCTGCCACGAGAATATATTATCCGCACAATCACGCCAGCACTTCTGCTGACAACCGCCGCAATCATCATCGGAGGTTATCAGGCAGCCCTGATTGTGCTTGCAACTATGCTTGCCACACTTGCTGCCATTCGCCACACGCTACTCCTTACGGACGAAAAATGTTCTCTTACAGCAATAGTGTGTCATATTCTTCACATAAGGCTCTTTTTTTACCCACGAAATTTCTTTTTATCGTAAAAATTTCCTATCTTTACAAAGAAACTAAACGAGCAATCATCAGACTATGACAGACAACAATATGGAATCTCAAATCAAAAAGCACCTCCTGCCGCAATGCATCAATGCTGCGGTCAAGGCTGGTGCTGAAATAATGAAGATTTACAAACATCAGGACGACTACGACATCAGCCTGAAAAGTGACAAGACACCCATAACCGTTGCCGACAGAGTTTCACACAAGACCATCAAGGAGTACCTCGGCACAACGCGTATCCCCGTGTTGAGTGAGGAGGGTCGCGAGATGCTCTACGACGAACGTCGTAACTGGGAGCTGTTCCTGCTGGTGGACCCTCTGGACGGCACGGTGGAGTTTATCAAAGGAAATAACGAGTTTACGGTAAACATAGCACTGCTCTACAACAACGAGTGCGTGGCTGCGGTACTCTATGTACCCTATCATCACAAGATGTATATCGCACAGAAGGGACAGGGTGCCTATCTCATTCGCGATGTGGAGCCAAACGACAATCCCACATTCGACTCGATGCAGATTGACAGCCGTATGGAACGCCTGCCTTTGGAGTCAAGCCGACACAACGGATTCCGCGTAGCCGTGTCGCGTTCACATCAGACACCCGAGACGCACAGCCGCGTAGAGGAGTTGCGACACACGCACCCCGACCTGGAGGTTATCGAGCAGGGCAGCTCGTATAAGTTCTGTCTGCTTGCCGAGGGTACGATAGACCACTACATCCGCACCACACATACCTACGAGTGGGATACCGCCGCAGGTGAACTTATTTTGGCGGAGGCGGGTGGCATCACCGAGTCATACCCCGACAGAAAGCCGTTGGCCTACAACAAGGAGGATTTGCAGAATCCGTGGTTTGAGGCTCGCAGTGCAATGCAAAGGTAGTTTTCTATCTTTCACGAAAACATAAAGGGTTGCCCCACAAGGAGCAACCCTTTATTATGCTTATTCGGCACAATCGCCTATTGCAGATTCATCGACTTGATAAGTGCATCAACCTGTGGCTCGTGGCCGCGGAACTCCACATAGATATCCATAGGATGACGCTTGCCGCCCTGCTCCAGCAGATGACGGAACGACGAAGCAGTCGCTGCATCGAAAATACCCTTCTCGGCAAAGAGTGAGAAGGCATCGGCTGCCAGCACCTCGGCCCACTTATAACCATAGTAACCCGCAGCATAGCCGCCGGCGAAGATATGGTTGAACGATGTACTCAACGCAGTACCCTCCACAACGGGAGTAATCTGAACAGATGACATAGCCTCACGTTCAAAGGCCTCAACATCGCCCTCGAAAGGCTCTGTGAGAGTATGCCAAGCCATATCACTCATACCGAATGAGAGCTGACGCAGATTGCTGTATGCTGCCAGGTAGTTCTTCGCAGCGACAATCTTCTCAACCAATTCGGCAGGGATAGCCTCGCCTGTCTGATAGTGTACGGCCCACATATCAAGATACTCCTTCTCGGTAGCCCAGTTCTCCATAATCTGTGACGGAAGCTCCACGAAGTCGCGATATACGTTTGTGCCGTTCAACGACTCGTACTTACCCTGTGCCAGCATACCGTGAAGGGCGTGACCAAACTCGTGAAGGAATGTGCTGAGCTCGTCAAATGTGAGCAGCGACGGAGTGGTCTCTGTCGGCTTTGTGAAGTTCATCACAAGCGATACCAGAGGACGAGTCTCAACGCCATTGACAATCTTCGCACCGCGGAACTCGGTCATCCACGCACCGCTACGCTTTGATGCACGGGGGAAGAAGTCGAGATACAACACCGAGAGGAACTCTCCGTCAGCGTCCTTAACCTCGTAGGCTGTAACGTCGGGGTGATATACCGAAATCTCGTTATTGGCAACAAACTGCAAGCCGTAGAGCTTCTCGGCAACCATAAACACACCATTGATTACGTTGTCGAGCTTCAAATAAGGCTTAACCTGCTCGTCGTTTATAGCGTACTTCTCGTTCTTGTACTTCTCTGAATAGTATGCCCAGTCCCAAGGCATCACATCGCCCTGATGGCCGATTGTCTTGGCATACTCGTTAATCATTGCGTAGTCCTTATGGCCATACTCGATGGTCTTGTCACGCAACTCGGCAAGGAACGATGTAACCGTTGCAGAGCTCTGTGCCATAGCCTCCTCCAATACATAGTCGGCATAGGTATTGTAGCCCAACAGCTTGGCGATATTCATACGCAGTGTAGCGATACGCTTAACCAACTCCACATTATCAAACTCGCCACCATAGGCACGCGTATTATAGGCACGATAGAGCTTTTCTTTCAGGTCACGTTGTGAAGAGTATGTCACAAAAGGCACATAGCTGGGAGCCTGCAAAGTAACGGTCCAGCCCTGCTCGCCACGAGCCTTCGCCTCGGCAGCCAGACCCTCCTTTACGAATGAGGGCAACTCGGCAACCTGCTTCTCGTTGGTAATGTTAATCGAGAAGGCGTTTGTTGCAGACAAAGAGTTCTGTGCAAAGAGCAATGTAGCCTCCGAAAGCTCGGCTGTATATTGACGATACAACGCCTTATCCTCATCGTTGAGGGCTGCACCCGAACGAGAGAAGCTCTTGTAGGTATCCTCCAGCAACTTCTTCTCATCCTTCGAGAGGAACAACTGCGAACCCTCATAAACAGCCTTCACGCGTTCAAAGAGCTGCGGATTCAACGATACGTCGTTGCTCAACTCGGTCAGTTTGGGCTGAATACGCAACGCAATGGCATCCATCTCGTCAGAGGTGTCGGCCTCGCGAAGGTTGAAGAAGACGCCCAGAATACGGCCCAGCAACTCACCCTGACGTTCCAAAGCCTCGATGGTATTGGCAAACGACGGCTTGGCGGGGTTGTTGATGATGGCATCCACCTCGGCACGCGACACGGCAATAGCAGTCTCGATAGCCGGCTCGTAGTCGGTAATCTTAATCTTATCAAACGGGGGTGTAGCATAGGGAGTATCCCACTCTGCCAACAGAGGATTTGTCGTATCAATCTCGGGGAGCTCTACGACAGGCATATCGTTGCCACATGAGGCAACCAAAGCACTGAATGACATAATAAATAAAAGTTTTTTCATAGTTTCTTCAATTTGATTTTTATCTCTTTCTTGAATTATTGTCCTGACTGGCGTTCACGACGCAACCTCTCGGCACGCTGACGAGCCTGCTCGCGTGTATCTACGCGGCCAACCTCAATCTCCGGCAACTCCTGCTCGACAGCCTCGTCCTCCTCTACAAATCCGCGAGCACGCAAAAGAGCCTGCTTGTCGGGATTCTTGCCTCGGAAGGCACGATACATATCCATACCGCGACGCATTCCGCCCTTTGAGAGTATCTCCTCGCGGAAGGTGGCCGCAATGTCGGTATTGAAGAGGTTACCACTCTCCACAAAGGCCTCAAAAGCATCCTTATCGAGCACCTCGGCCCAAGTGTAGAAGTAGTAGCCCGACGAGTATCCGCCATTGAAGATGTGGTTGAAGTAGGTGTAACGGTAACGTGGTGCTATCTGTGGGATAAGACCTCGCTTCTGCACAAGCACACTATCCTGGAATGCTGCGATATTCAGATTCTCGGTACTCTTCAACGAGTGGATATCGAGGTCAGACAACGCTGCGGCAACCAGCTCGGTAGTGGCAAAGCCCTCGTTGAACTTCGAGGCACGGCGAATCTTCTCGATCATCGAGTCGGGCATAACCTCCGAGTTACGATAATGCACAGCATATATCTTCAACATCTCGCGTGAGAATGCCCAGTTCTCCATAATCTGCGAGGGCAGCTCGACGAAATCACCCTCAACCTCCGACAGACCGCGATACTTAACCTCGGCAAAAAGAACGTGCAGGGCGTGTCCGAACTCGTGGAACAGGGTCTCTGTCTCGTCAATCGACAGAAGTGCCGGCTGCGAGTCGGTAGGACGGGTGAAGTTGCATACCACGGTCACAACGGGCGGTACTCGTTTGCCATCCTTGTAGTATTGCGGAGAGTATGTGCCACACCACGCACCACCACGCTTGCTGGCTCTGGGGTGGAAGTCAAAATAGAGAAGACCCAAAGGCTCTTCGTTGCTGTCCAACACCTCATAAGCCTCGCACTCCTCGTGATAGAGAGGCACCGACATTGGGCGGAAAGTGATGCCATACAGACGATTGGCAAGGAAAAAGACACCTCCCTTGACATTCTCCAGCGAGAGATAATCCCTCACATCGGCCTCTTCCAGATGATAGTCACGCTGACGCACCTTCTCGGCATAATACCACCAGTCCCACGCCTCGAATGTCTCACCCTCGCCGGCCGACTCCTTGAAGAGTTTCTCCATTCTCTCCAACTCGCCCTTCGCCGTTGCAAGAGCAGGGGTCCATATACCCTCCAGCAACTCATAGACAGCCTCCGGCCTGCCGGCCATCTGCTGCGAAGTTACATAGTGGGCAAACGACTCATAACCAAGCAGTTTAGCCTTCTCGCAACGCAGCGATACAATCTCCTCTATTATGGCGTTATTGTCATATTCGTTACCATTGTCGCCTCGCGAGATATAGGCTTTGTAGATAGCCTCACGCAAGTCGCGATTGTCCGAATAGGTCAGCAGCGGCAACATACTCGGCGAGTGAAGCGTAAAGACATAATCCTTCTTCTCCAGCTCCTTTGCCTGCTCGGCTGCGGCATCTCTTACGGAGTAGGGAATACCCTGCAACCTCGACTTTGGCACCTCCAAGATGTAGTTGTTTGTCTCGGCCAGCAGATTCTTCGCAAAGCTGACACTCAGAGCCGACAATCTCTCGTTTATCTCCTTCAGGCGAGCCTTTCCATCCTCCGCAAGCAGTGCTCCTGAACGGACAAAGCTCTCGTAAAGCAACTCCGTGAGGCGATTCTGCTCGGGAGTGAGCTTCATCGCCTTGCGATTGTCATAAACCGACTTAACCCTCGCAAAGAGGCCGTCGTTCATCGCAATAGCGTCACGATGTGACGTGAGAAGCGGCATAATCTCGGCCGAGAGAGCCTGCATCTTGTCTGATGTATGAGCCGAATTGAGAAGGTCGAACACCCTCTCCACGCGAGAGAGCATCAGACCAGAATTATCGTAGGCAAGAATGACATTCTCAAAGGTCGGGGCCTCTGCCGATGCCACTATGCTGTCAATCTCTGCCTTATGCTGTGCCATACCCTCCTCGAAAGCAGGCTTGAAGTGGGCAATGTCAATCCTGTCAAACGGAGGTATTCCATAGGGGGTATCCCACTGCTCCTCGAAAAAAGGATTCTCGGCTATACTCTTCGCCTTGCGACAACCGCCAACGCCCAGCAGCAACAAAACCGACACAACCAACGAAAATAGATATTTCATAGTTTTTCAATTAAATTTAGTCTTTCGCCTTTCAATACTTATATTTAATAATTATCTTTGCAAAGATAATACATACCACAAATTTATGCAACTATTTTACGCACCTGATATCACTCCTCCGCACTACACGCTTTGCGAGGAGGAGTCGAAGCATTGTATTAAGGTTCTGCGTCTGGGCGTGGGCGACACGCTGCACCTGACCGACGGCAAGGGCAATATGCACCTGTGCCGCATCACGGTAGCCGATGCACGCCGTTGCCAGATTGAGGTTATCCAGACCACTGAGGAGTTTGAGAAGATGCCCTACGAGCTGACAATGGCCGTTGCTCCAACCAAGAACATCGAACGGTTTGAGTGGTTTCTGGAGAAGGCAACCGAGGTGGGAGTAACACGCTTTGTGCCAATAGTATGCGACCACAGCGAACGCCGCATCATCAAGCACGACCGCGAACTGCGTGTCATCACATCAGCAGTAAAACAGTCGTTGAAGGCATACCACCCCACACTCGACGAGCTGACACCACTGAAAAAACTTATCGCAGCGGAGTTCAGCGGTCAGAAATTCATCGCACACTGCGACTCATCGTTCGACGAAAAGGGATTCAAGCGACTCTATTTGCCGTCAATTATTAAAAAAACTGAAAATATTTTGATTTTAATAGGTCCCGAAGGCGATTTTTCGCCCGAAGAGATTAATTTTGCACTCGAAAACGGATTCCAGCCTATAACACTCGGTCAGCAGCGTCTTCGCACAGAGACCGCCGCGGTCGTGGCTACGGTGATGACAGCCGTGTGCAACACCGACAAATAGGCAAAATCGTCACGAGACAGACGAAAAACAAAGTAATAACAGATTTAATACAAGATGTTCTATCTCTATCTTTTAATTGCGTTGGCAATTTTGGCAGCAGTCATATTCTCTGCCCCTCTACGCTTAAAGGTCTGGATGGCTCTCGGTGCTGTGGGTATTATCGCCATAGCAAGCGTCATACCCGCCATAGGCGTTCTGCTGGGTGGCAGAGATGTAATGATTGTCGCTATGCAATCGCCTCTCTTCGGAGCCGAGATGCTTGCAATCGACCCGCTGTCAGCTTTTATGTTGATTATCATCAGCATAGCGGGCATAGCCACCACCCTCTATTCGCGTGGCTATCTGGAGCATTATCTCAACAAAAAATCATCGGCACACATCTCGCTGCACTACTTCTCGCTGGTGGTGATGGTCCTGTCGATGATGATGGTTGTGGTATCAAGCGGCGGATTCTCGTTCCTGCTCGCGTGGGAGCTTATGACCATAGCCTCGTTCCTGCTCATACTGTTTGATGCCCAGCGAGCAGAGGTTATGCGTGCGGCACTGGCCTACCTGGTGATGATGCACATAGGTTTCATCCTCCTCGTTGCAGGCTTCGCCACCTCACACGCCATCTGTGGCTCGGCTAACTTCGCCGACCTGCCATTATGCTTTGCACAGGGCAAGACTCTGCTGATATTCGTTCTCTTCCTTCTGGGATTTGGTATGAAGGCTGGTCTTTTCCCTATGCACGTATGGCTTCCGGAGGCTCACCCCGCAGCACCCTCTCACGTCTCGGCCATTATGTCGGGTGTGATGATTAAGACGGGTGTGTATGGCGTTATGAGGGTGCTGATGAATATTACAGCCTCGGCAGATTTGTATGCCGTCGGCATCATCATCCTGCTTGTCGGTATTGTAACGGGTCTTTGGGGTGTTATTCTGGCCGCTATACAGAACGATGTAAAACGCATTCTTGCATATTCGAGCATCGAGAACATAGGCGTCATATTCATCGGTATGGGCATTGCTACACTCGGACAGGCCGCCGGCAACTCTATGGTTGCCACATTGGCCCTGTGTGGTACACTGATGCACATCTTCAACCATTCGTTGTTTAAGTCACTGCTCTTCTTCGGTGCCGGAAACCTCTACTCGCAGATGCACACCACGCTGCTTGACCGCTTTGGAGGCGTGGCCAAGAGTATGCCTGTGACGGCTGTTCTCTTCCTCATAGCCACGGTTGCAATCTGTGCCTTACCGCCACTGAATGGTTTTGTGGGCGAGTTTTTGATATATCTCGGAATTTTCAACAGCGTGCGTGACGGCGTGAGCACCCTCGCCGCAGCCGGTGCTTTGCTGTCGCTGGCTCTTATCGGAGGTATCGTAGTGCTGGCGTTCAGCAAACTATATAGCGTGGTCTTTCTTGGCTCGCCTCGCGACCACCACGTTGCCGAGGCTACAGAGGTGGATGGCTGTCGCATTGCCGCTATGGTCATTCCCGTTGCAGGCATCCTGTTCATCGGTATTGTGCCTCAATTTGCTGTCGGCATCACCGAGAGGGTCGCTATGCAGTTCACCCTGGCAGCCAAGCCGGTCATCAACTCGATAGCAGGCTCTACGCTGGTGAGCATATCGCTGGTGGCACTGACGCTGATTATTCTCACCACACTGCTCTATCTCTGGAAGCAACGCAAGCAGCGTAATCGTGTGGTGGAGCAGGGCCCGACATGGGGTTGCGGCTTCACCTCGCCAAATATCCGTATGCAATATACGGGCGAGTCTTTTGCCGAAGGTCTGGAATCTATCGCCACATCACTCACGCAGAACACCGTCGAGGGTCGTGCCGTGGGCAAGAGTGAGATATTCCCATCGGCTCACAACTACAACATCCGTCATAAGGACAAGGTCGACAGACTCTTCTCGGCGTGGTGGATGGAGATGCTGCGACAGATAAACAAACGCATTATGCGTCTGCGTACGGGAAAAATCAACCACTACATACTCTTTGCGTTGGTGTTCCTCGTGGCAATATTCCTACTCTCAATCCTTAACATCATCTAACTATGGCAATACTACTCAATACACTGCTTATGATTGTTGTGGCACTCTTGATTACGGGTGTCATCAACCGCACCCGTGCCGTAATGGCGGGTCGTAAGGGATTGCCATTCTTCCAGCATATCTACAATGTGAGATTGCTGTTGTGTAAGGATTCGGTATATTCACACACAACGACTATTCTTTTCCGCGTAGCTCCTGCTGTATATCTCGCTGCAGCGGTTGTGGCTATACTGATGATTCCCGTCGCCGACCTCTACCCCATCATCTCGTTTGAGGGTGATATTATCTGTCTGGCCTACACGCTGGCATTAGCTCGCGTAGCCATTATCCTCGCCGCCATGGATACGGGAAGCTCGTTTGAGGGTATGGGTGCGGCACGCGAGGCTCTCTATGGAGCACTCATCGAGCCGGCCCTGCTGATGGGCTTCGCAACGCTGGCTATGTTCTGTGGCTACACCTCGCTGGCCGACATCTTCGAACACGAACAATCGTTTGACTTGCACTATACTATCGTGATGTTCCTCGTGGCATACCTCTTTGTGACGATTACCTTCGTTGAGTCGGGTCGTGTGCCGGTGGATGACCCTCGCACACACCTTGAGCTTACGATGATTCACGAGGTGATGTGTCTTGACTATTGCGGTATGGACCTTGCGATGATTCAGATTGCCGGCTGGCTGAAAACCGCCTGCTTCTCGATGATTGCGGCAAATGCTATCGCCGCCACCTGCTGTTTCCACTGGTGGTTTGCCGTACCACTTGCCATACTGCTCACAGGTCTGTCGGTGGGCTTCGTGGAATCGACACAGGCTCGCAATAAACTCTCTCGCAATACGACATTCGTTGTTACGATATCGGCTCTTGCAGCCCTGATATTCTTCATAGGTTATCTATTGCAACTAAACATCAATATTTAAGGCTATGTTACTATCACTCATTATACTCTACATCATCACGCTTATCTATCTGTCGATAGTTGAGAGATTCCGCAACTACGCCTCGATAATCGCACTACAAGGCTGGATATTGCTGGGCATTGCTCTGCTGCGACTGCATACGCTTGACTGGGTTGAGCTCTCGTTCATCATCACCGAGACGCTTATCTTCAAGGCTCTGATTGTTCCCGCTATCCTGATGAGGGTTATCAAGCAGACCAAAATCAACCGAGTAAGTTCTTCGGGCAGCTCGCAGTTCAACTCGCTGATGCTCTCGCTTATAGCGTTGGGCATAAGTGCCGTTACGACATATTTCGTAGCCGACTCCTCTACTCATATGATATTCTTCGGAGTGGCTCTGTATGCTCTACTGAGTGGACTGATTCTCATCGTATTGCGTTCACGCATCTTTACCCACATGGTCGGTTTCCTTGTAATCGAGAACGGAGTATTCCTCTTCTCTATGGCAATCGGCGTTGAGATGCCAATCCTGATTAATACTGCTATTATGCTCGATATCCTTATTTCGGTATTGATGCTCGGTATGTTTATGACCAAGGTGGATCACCAGATTCACACCGACGACAGCGACTCTCTAACCCACGTAAAAGATTAACACCGATGATATATCTCTATTTCATATTATGGTTGGCAATCGGAGCCTGTGCCTTCTTCGTGCGTTCACGCCGCGAGGTACATCTGCTCTGCGGACTATACATCGCTTCGCACCTGCTTTTTGCCGGGCGATTGCTCTTTGGCGGAAACTATCTCTCGACTTCGGGTGTATTCTTCACATTTGATGCCGCCGGCTCACTCTTCTATATGCTGCTTGTCATCGTGGGAGGCTTTGTGCTTATTCACTCGCAGGAGTATCTCAAAGATGACGATTTCCGCAACTATCGCAAATACTTTGCCCTGCTGATGCTGCTCATAACAGCTATCACGGGTGTATATTTCGCCAACAATATAGCCGTTACGTGGATTTTGTTGGAGACAACCACGCTGTGCAGTGCCGGTATCCTCTACCACCGCCACTCGGAGCAGACTCTTGAAGCGACGTGGAAGTACCTCTTTGTATGTTCTACGGGTATCGCCATTGCCTATCTCGGCATTTTGCTGTTGAGTGCCGCTGCATCGAACAACTCACTCAACTACGAAGATATGCAGGTCCTCATCACGCATGGCAACCCCCTCTATTTGAAGGTTGCATTCCTGCTTATCCTCACAGGATACAGTTGTAAGATGGAGATTTTCCCTCTCTACACTATCGGTGTGGATGCCAACTTCGCGGCACCGGCACCCGCCTCGGCACTGCTCTCTACGGGTCTGGTCAATGCAGGTTTTCTGGCTATCTTCCGCGTGTATAGACTGTTTGCCGAGACCGAGGTCTTTGAGTGGATACGCCACGTTATGATTATTATCGGAGTGATGAGCCTTATCGTGGGAGCTCTGTTCCTGCGTCGCACGAACAACTACAAGCGATTCCTCTCGTACTCTACGGTCGAGAATATGGGTATCGTAGCCATAGGTCTGGGTATAGGCGGCATAGGCGTATGGGCAGCTCTGTTCCACGTCATCTGCCACACCCTTATCAAGAGCAGTCTGTTCCTGCAGATTGCTGTCGTGCGTCAGATTTACAACGGCTACCGCATCAACCGTATCGGCGACTATATCAACATCAACAAGGTGGGTGCAATAGGTATCATAGCCGGTATTGTTATGATTTTGGCATTCCCGCCATCGCCACTCTTCGTGTCGGAGTTGATGATTCTCTCGCAAACCATCACCTCGGGCGGCTGGTGGCTCGCTGCCATCATTCTGCTGCTGCTCTGCATCGTCATCTACTCGGTGTGCCAGCGTATGATTCGCCTCTGCTATCACCCCAATCAGGATGAGCTGCACCTCTCGAACATCAACCGCCGCCTCTCTTACAGTGCCTTCGTTCTGCTCCTGGGTGCTATCATTCTGGGTTTGTGGCAGCCGCAGTCACTCGTGGCGTTAATCGATAAAATTGCAATATTTTAGTTATGAACTACCATATAGTAGATAATCTCACATCGGCCATTCGTCTGCAAGATATTCCCCAGGTGGAGTATGCTGCACTCTACGAAGATTTGAAGGTGCGTCTGGCACAGGAACGCTATCACGTAGCACACTACTTTGCCACGCCCGAGCAGAACCGCCTGCGATTCTACATTATCGTGCTGGATGATGCGGATCATAAGGCTATGCTGGCATCGTTTGCCATGGAGTATTACGACGATGTGGCGTTGCCGTCACTCACGGCCCTGCACCCCGCAATGCATATCTTCGAGAGAGAGATTACGGAGCTCTACAACGTGGAGTTTGACTCTATGCCGTGGAATAAACCTGTGCGTTTTCCGTTCGACAGACGCAACCGCAACTCCACCATCGACACCTACCCCTTCTATTCAATCGAGGGCGACTCGCTGCACGAGGTGAATGTGGGCCCCATACACGCCGGTATCATTGAGCCGGGTGCGTTCCGCTTTGTCTGCAACGGAGAGAGTGTTCTGCACCTTGAGATAGCCCTCGGCTATCAGCACCGAGGCGTGGAGCAGGAGTTCTCGGCAACCGACAACCGTCTGCGACAGACTCTTCTGGCCGAGAGTATTGCCGGTGACAGTGCTGTGTCGCACGCCACTACATTTGCCCACACCATTGAGAAGCTGAGTGGCAAGACCCCTTCGGAGGCTCTGGAAACGGAACGTGCCGTAGCATTGGAGCTGGAACGTATGGCTCTGCACATCGCCGATACGGGAGCCCTGTCCACCGATGTGGGCTATCAGCTCGGACAGGTGGCCTGCGAGGCTCTGCGTACGATGACTATCAATACCACGCAGGCGTGGTGCGGCAACCGCTTCGGCAAGGGTCTTATCCGTCCATCGGGCAGCAACAAACCCCTGACAGCGGCAAAGCGTGATATGATTCTGAAAAATGTGGAGGAGATTGCCCGCCGTTACGACGAGGTTAAGGAGGATATAAAGAGTTCTCCCACCCTTTTGGCCCGCTTCGAGCAGTGCGGCATAGTGGCGAAGAGTGATATGCAGCGTATAGGCGGAGTAGGTATGGCGGCTCGTGCCAGCGGTCTGACTCGCGACATACGCACATCGCATCCCTACGGAGTCTTTGCCGATAAAATCAGACACGAGAGCATTATCAAGCGTCAGGGCGATGTGATGTCACGACTCACGGTGCGTTGCAACGAGGTGTTGCAATCGGCAAAGTACATTGGAGAGCTGCTGGAGGGTTATACCCCCACAGAGAGTATGCCACGCCCCGACTATGAAACGGCACTCGCACCCGACTCTCTCGCCTTCTCGCTTGTGGAGGGCTGGCGAGGCGAGATATGCCACGTTGCCATAACCGACAGCGAGGGTAAAATCGCAACCTACAAGGTCAAGGACCCCAGCCTGCACAATTGGCTGGCGTTGGCGTTGGCTGTTCGCGGTGAGGGTATCTCCGACTTCCCTATCTGCAACAAGAGTTTCAACCTCTCGTATTGCGGATACGACCTGTAAAATCTGAAAAACAAGGTACGACTTATGATATTTCCAAAGATAAAAGTTCTGCACAGCCACGGCTGGCAATACATACCCGACCTGAACAAGGTCGAGCTAAGCGAAGAGTTCCGCGGACGACCCGAACTGACGCCCACCGACGATATGGAGGATGTTCGTGCGGCAGCTGCTCTATGCCCCACGAAGGCTCTCTCCGCAGAGCCTTTCACGCTGGATCTGGGTCGCTGTCTGTTCTGTGGCGAGTGTGCCCTGCGAGCCCCTCGCAACATACGCTTCACAAACGACTACCACATAGCCTCTACATCGCGTGAGGCGTTGGTTGTAAAGCCGGGCGATAAGCAGGTGGTGTTCCACCACGAGAACGTACGCGAGGATATACCCAGACTCTTTGGCCGGGCCCTCAAACTGCGTCAGGTGTCGGCCGGTGGCGACAACTCGGTAGAGATGGAGCTGAACGCCACGGGCAATGTCAATTTCGACTTCGGCCGCTATGGTGTGGAGTTCACCGCCTCGCCGCGTCACGCCGACGGAGTGGTTGTAACGGGTCCTATATCGAAGGCGATGGCCGAGCCATTGCAGATTTGTTACGATGCCGTACCCTCGCCCAAGGTGCTGATGATGTGCGGTTCGGAGGCCTGCTCGGGCGGTCTGTTTGCCGAGAGCCGAGCCATTGACCGCCGATGGCTGGAGAGCCACAAGGTCGATTTATGGCTCCCCGGAGCACCCACACACCCGATGACATTTATCGATGGTGTGATGAATCTTGTAGGACGGAAAAAGGAGAGGTAACATCTCACCGAGAGGTGGCAAAAATCGGCACGCCGGAAGAAAAAGTGTTGTCGTTTCAACGCTTTTTCGGGTGAGTTCACTTGCCAAAAAGGGTTGTTTACCCCCTTGGGCGGTATCACTTTTCGGCAAATGGTCCTAACTTTGCACCAGACAAAGATGCGAACTATCGCATAGAGTTAAACGTAAAACTATACTATTATGAAAAAGTCAATTATCATCACAATCACTGCTCTTTTGTTCAGCGTGACAGCATTTGCACAGCAGACAACGGAGGCTCCAAAGCGTGAAATGCCCACCGTAGAGCAGATTGCAAAGCGTAAGGCCGACAGATTGCGTCAGCAGCTTCTGCTCGGAGATAAGCAGTATGACAAGGTATATAAGCTCTGCCTCGAGCAGGCCGAGAAGGATGTTCAGCGTATGCAGCAGATGAAGGCCGAGAAGGAGCAGTTGGCAGCCGATATGAAGGGCATACTCAACGAAGCACAGTACGAGAAGTTTGTACAGATGCAGAATCCGCCCCGCTTCCACAAGTTTCCTCCCCGCCAGAATATGCCACAATGGAACGGCAAGGGTGGCAAGGCTTGCGACAAAGCCACTTGTGACAAGCAGTGCAAGGGCGGCAAGAAGTGCGACAAGTGCCGTAAGGAGTGCAAAAAGGGCAAGCTCGGAGATAAGGATGCCGAGACTCGCAGCACAACTGGTGAGAAGGTTCGCCCCGAACGCAAGGTTGCGGTTGAGCTGACCGAGAATCTGCCCGCAGTAGAGGACAAGTACCGCAACAAGCACGCCTACCACTATTCGGAGGGTGCGACAGATAAGAAATAGTTGCCATCACCGGACAATTTTTCAGATAAGTACTCGGCGAGGTTATCCTTATGTGGATAGCCTCGCTTGCTGTTTTCGGGGAGTATACTCCAATAAAAAAATCACAAGAAAAACTCTTTTCTCACCATCTTTTATATTTTTTTTGTATCTTTGAGAGATGGATAATGTTTTTTGACTAAATCACAATCGATATATGAGCAGTAAATACACTTTGCGAGAGGTTACCAATGCCTCTTTGGAGAGAGAGTTTATCGAGCTTCCCAAACGACTTTATGAGGGTAACCGCTACTGGGTATGCCCGTTGGATGGCGATATCAAGGCGGTATTCGACCCCTCACGCAACAAACTATACGCCGATGGCGAGGCTATCCGCTGGGTGGCTTACAACGACAAAGGCGAGGTGGTAGGCCGTATCGCAGCATTCTACGACAACGAGCACGCCTACTCTTATGAGCAGCCTACGGGTGGTTGTGGTTTCTTTGAGGCTATAAACGACCAGGAGCTGGCCAACACACTCTTTGACGCAGCCCGTATGTGGCTGGTAAGTCGCGGTATGGAGGCTATGGACGGCCCCGTGAACTTTGGTCCTCGCGACTCGTGGTGGGGTCTGCTGGTCGAAGGTTACGAGTTCCAGCCTCTCTATGCCAACCCATACAACCCTCCCTACTACAAGGAGCTGTTCGAGAACTATGGTTTCCAGAACTACTTCAACCAGAACACTTACCTGTGGCGAGTATATGACGACGATATCAACCAGTCGATTCACGAACGTGCGAAGCGTCTGATGAACACCCCCGGATATAGCTTTGCCAACATCAAGGGCCGTAATCTGGAGGAGGTAGCCGAGGATTTCCGCGTCATCTACAACAAGGCGTGGTCGCTGTTTACGGGCGTGAAGCCTATGCCCAAAGAGGAGGCACAGGAGATTGTCAAGACGCTGCGTCCGATTGTCGATGAGAATATCATCTTCTTCACATATTTCAACGACGAACCTATCGGATTCTTCATTATGGTTCCCGACATCAACCGCCTTATCGGCAAGTTCAACGGCAAGCTCAACCTCTGGAACAAGCTGCGTCTGATGTGGGACCTGAAGGTCAAGAAGTCGTGCGACCGTATCTTCGGTATGATTTTCGCCGTAACACCCGAATTTCAGGGTAAGGGCGTTGAGTCGGGTATGATTCAGTATATCTACGAGAGTTATATCCGTACCGACCGAAACAAGTACAAGACCGTAGAGTTTGCGTGGATTGGCGACTTCAACCCCGTAATGAATCGTATGATTCAGACATACGTTTGTGCCACACGCCACAAGATGCACACAACATATCGCTATCTGTTCGACCGCGAGAAACCATTCACACGCTGTCCGCGATTAGGCATCAAGAAGAGTGAGAAATAGAGATAAATCAAAACCATAAAACTACATAGAAAATGAAAACCACAGCTTTCACAAAGTATCATATCGCTGCCGGTGCCAAGATGGCCGAGTTCGCAGGATATAATATGCCCATCGAGTTCTCGGGCATCAACGACGAGCATATGACCGTTCGCGAGAAGTGCGGCGTATTTGACGTCAGCCACATGGGCGAGATTTGGGTTAAGGGAGAGAAGGCCCTCGACCTGTTGCAGTACATAGCATCGAACGACGTATCGAAGCTCGTCGATGGCAAGGTGCAATACACCACAATGCCCAACGGCAAGGGTGGTATTGTAGATGATGTGCTCATCTACAAGTTCAGCGACACGAAGTATATGCTCTGCGTCAATGCAGCCAACACCGAGAAGGACTGGCAGCACATCTGCAATGCGGGCAAGAAGTTCGGTATGGAGCCCGGCAAGGAGCTGGAGAACTCATCGGACAACATCGCACAGGTGGCTATTCAGGGCCCGTTGGCAATGAAGCTCGTTCAGAAGATGTGCGAGGAGCCTGTCGAGGATATGGCATACTACACCTTCAAGCAGACCAAGGTGGCAGGTTGTGAGGCTATACTCTCAATCACCGGCTACACCGGCTCGGGCGGTTGCGAGATCTATATGTACAATGCCGACGCCGACACCATCTGGGAGGCTATGTGGAAGGCTGGCGAGGAGTTCGGCTTGAAGAACATCGGCCTGGGTGCTCGCGACACATTGCGTCTGGAGAAGGGCTTTGCTCTCTATGGCAACGACATCGACGACACAACATCTCCATTGGAGGCCGGCCTGGGCTGGGTGACAAAGTTCGCAGAGGGTAAGGATTTCATCGACCGCGAATATCTCGCACAGCAGAAAGCCGAGGGCTTGAAGCGTAAGCTGGTGGGCTTGAAGATGATTGACCGAGGCATTCCACGCCACGAGTATAAGATTGCCAACTTGGAGGGCGAGGAGATTGGTCACGTCACATCGGGTACTATGTCGCCTATGTTGAAGGTGGGTATCGCACTCGGATATGTAAAGGCGGAGTATGCCGCACTCGGCACTGTTGTAGCTGTCGTTATCCGCGACCGCTTGCTCAAAGCCGAGGTGGTGAAGTATCCTTTCGTATAGGTTTGATATTTTAACCGATTGATAATTTGAGGGGCTGCAACGACAACGTGGTTGTTATGCAGCCCTTTTTTATGATTTGAAGTATGTCTGATATTGATATTCGCGAGGTCACGACCTTCGACTCTTCACTTGTGGAGCCTATCCGTTCATTATTGCGACAGCTCACATCGCGTGAGATAGCCTTTTCGGAGGAGTCGCTACGCCAAATCATCAGCGACAAGGCGAGCCGGCTGTTTCTGCTCTATTCGGATAACACCGTAGCAGGAATGCTCACCCTCGGCATCTACTCCGCACCCACAGGCCGCAAAGCCTGGGTGGAAGATGTGGTGGTGGATAGTCAATACCGAGGTCGGGGATTTGGTCAGCAGCTGGTGCAATATGCTATCTCTTGCGTCAGGACACTCTCTCCCGTAACGCTTATGCTCACCTCCAATCCGCAACGCACCGAGGCAAACGCACTCTATCGCCGAGAGGGTTTCGAGCAGCGTTGTACTAATGTATATAAAATGGATTTGTAGCCGAGTATTATATCTCGTGTGAGAGTGATGGCGGCACTGCCCCACTCATATCGACATCGCCCCATCGCTGGGCAATCATATCGAGTGTAGAGTACAGCTCCTCGATATCGTTTGAGGTGACGAGTGTCAGTCGCGTAGATTTGAAGTCGGGCAGACCCTTGAAGTAGTTCGACAGGTGGCGACGCATCTCCAATATACCCACTCTCTCGCCCTTAATCTCCAACGACTTGGCAAGGTGCTCCTTGGCTATGGCTACGCGTTCCACAACCGATGGCTGCGGCATAACCTCACCCGTTGCCATAAAGTGTTTCACCTCGCGGAAAATCCACGGACGGCCATAGGTCGCACGACCTATCATCACGCCATCAACACCATACTCGTCGAACATCTGCTTCGCCTTCGGGCCCGAATCCACATCACCATTACCGATGATGGGAATCTCGATTGAGGGATGGTGCTTCACCTCGCCTATCAAGGTCCAGTCGGCCTCGCCACGATACATCTGCGAACGCGTACGCCCGTGAATCGTAAGAGCCTTGATGCCCACATCCTGCAAACGCAGAGCTATATCCATAATGTTTTTGTTATCCTCGTCCCAGCCAAGACGCGTCTTGACCGTTACGGGGGTCTCGACAGCCTCAACTATTTGGCGAGTCATCTCAACCATAAGCGGGACATCACGCATCATTCCCGAACCGGCACCGCGACCTGCAATCTTCTTAACCGGACAGCCGAAGTTGATATCGATAAAGTCAGGGTGTGCTGTCTCGGCTATGCGTGCAGCCTCAACCATAGGCTCAATGAGGTGGCCGTAAATCTGTATGCCGACGGGACGTTCCTGCTCGTCGATATTGAGCTTTGCACGCGACTTCCACGCATCGCGAATCAACCCATCAGACGATATAAACTCGGTGGTGACCACATCAGCACCCATTCGCTTGCACATATAGCGAAACGAAGGGTCGGTGACATCCTCCATAGGAGCCAGAAACAGCGGCTGCGGGCCCAAATCTATATCTCCGATTTTCATACTCTTGCACTGACAGTATATAAAAAGGGCATCTGCCACCTTCGGGAAGATACCCTCTCTATTAGTTTGAAATAGTGTTATTACAACTCACTCTCCTTCAATCTCTCGGCATTCTCTGCCACAATCAGGTGGTCGATGCAGTCCTGAATATCGCCGTCCATAAAGGCCGAAAGGTTGTAAATCGTATAGTTAATGCGGTGGTCGGTAATACGGCCCTGCGGATAGTTGTAGGTACGAATCTTCGCCGAACGGTCACCTGTTGAAACCATAGTCTTACGCTTCGATGCTATCTCGTCGAGATACTTCGAGTATTCGAGGTTGAAGACACGCGTACGCAACTCCTCGAATGCCTTGTCGAAGTTCTTCAACTGCGACTTCTGATCCTGACACTGCACGACGATACCCGTCGGGATGTGTGTAAGACGGATAGCCGAGTATGTGGTATTCACCGACTGACCACCGGGACCCGATGCACAGAATATATCCTTGCGGATATCGTTCATCGAGATCTCGACATCAAACTCCTCCGCCTCGGGCAACACAGCCACCGACGCTGCCGAGGTATGCACGCGACCCTGAGTCTCGGTCTGTGGCACACGCTGCACGCGGTGCACGCCAGACTCATATTTCAGCGTGCCATATACACTCTGGCCCGTAACCTTCAATACAACCTCCTTGTAGCCACCCACAGCACCATCGGAGAACGATGTAATCTCATAACGCCAGCCCTTTGACTCGATGTACTTGGTGTACATACGCAGAAGGTCGCCGGCAAAGATTGCAGCCTCGTCTCCTCCCGTACCGCCACGAATCTCAAGTATGGCATTCTTCTCATCCTGCGGATCCTTCGGGATAAGCAGAAGCTTGATATCCTCCTCCATCTTCTCCAATGCAGGCTCCAGCTCAGCAATCTCCATTCGTGCCATCTCACGCATCTCCTCGTCCTTGTCGTTGGCAAGGATATCCTTCGCCTCGGCGAGGTTTGCCAGCGAGGTGCGATAGCGTTCCGAAGTCTCGATAATAGGCTCCAACTCCTTATACTCCTTGGTGAGCTGCACAAACTGCTTAACATCGGCAATCACTTCGGGGTCGGTAAGTTTTTGTCCCGTCTCCTCGTATTTAAGTTTAAGGCCGTCAAGGCGCATAAGAATTGAATTGTCTGCCATAATCTTACAACTGTTTTTATTCGCGTTTTATTCGCGGGCAAAGATAGTGATAATTTTCAAGAATATTTCATCTATTTTTTGCAATTTCAATTTTATTCTCTACTTTTGCTGTTGCAAACGGTTCTCTGTCGGGTTACGCTACCCCACAGAGTGAAAAGGAAATCCGGTGCAAATCCGGAACAATACCTGTTGCTGTAAGTCCCATTTCCTTTAAGGAAATTTTATTCTGTTGCACTCTTTGCCACTGGGTTTCAGACCTGGGAAGGCGTGACAGAGGGGATAAGTCAGAAGACCTGCCTTTGCATTTTGGATTTTTGGCCTGCAGGACTACGGGACGAATCAAAACTAATTTTTAGCAGTAAAATTTTAGGTTTTGCCCCGTAGCATGAGGTGAAGCGTGATTTGAGGAGGCGTAGCAGCGTGTTTGTTGCTCATTCCGAAGAGTCGATTTTTGACGGCAAAAATGTTTTGAGTTAATTAGAGTTCTGCTTTGTGGCGTAACTTTTTTTATTAACTTAAAATATTGATGCGTTATGAAGCGATTTTTCTTTTTTGCAGCACTTTGCGTAAGTGCTATTTTGCTCGCCTCTTGCGAGTTTGATGACAGCGATTTGTGGAATAAGGTCAATGACCTTCAGCAGCAAATCAACACCAACGCCGAGGATATTGCCACCCTCACAGCGTTGATAGATGCAATGAACTACGGCAAGGTTATTACCAACGTTGAAAAAACCGAGGAGGGTTATACCCTGACTTTCAGCGACGGCTCAACCATTTCACTTCGCAATGGCGAGGACGGAGAGAAAGGTGACAAAGGCGACAAGGGCGACAAGGGTGACAAGGGTGACAAAGGTGACGATGGTGCAAGCGGTGACTCCATTTTTGAGAGCATAGAGGAGACCGACACCGAAGTTATCATTACTCTCACCGATGGTCGCGTGATTATTCTCCCCAAGAAGCAAGCCGAGGAGGAAGAGGAGGGACCAACTTACGAGTTGCGCGTTCTTACATTTGAGGATAGTGACTATCGCGGTTCGGAAGGTAATGCAGCCTCATATTGGAGCGATTTTATCCCTGCCGACAGCGAGTATGGCAACGGCAATGGTCACTACGCGTGGTATGACGAGGGCAATACGTTCCTTTCGTTCACACCTTCCGAGACAGCTATGTTCCCTGGCTACGGAGGTCACGCATTGTCAAGCTATGTGGGCAACGACCTTTCGCAGGGCGACTATATGCACGACCTGCAAGCCTACAATGTTGAGGGTGGAGCTAATGGCTCGGAGAATTTCTGCGTTCATTTCGGTTATGTTGATGAGTCGGAGTATGGCATGCAGAACGAAATGGCCTATTTTGAGTTTGGCGATGGCGAGGCTCGCGTGATTGACCATATGTTTGTCACCAACACGACCTATGTCTATAATCTGCTCGAAAATGGCGACGGTTGGCAGGTGCCGACAGGTGCAGGCGAGGAGAGTTGGTTTAAGATTGTTGCTTACGGCTACGACCTAAATGGCGATAAGTGCGGCGAGGCGGAGTTCAAACTCTGGAACGAGGGTCGTCAGGGCGTTCAGGAGTGGACAAAATGGGATTTGTCATCACTCGGCAAGGTTGTGCAGGTTAAGTTTAACCTCGTAGGCAGCGACGACCTCTATGGTGAATATGGACTTGGTGTTGCGGGTTACTTCGCATACGACGATGTGGCTGTAAGGTTTGACAAGGAGTAGGCCGTATGAGAGTATTTAGATTTATATGTGTGTTGATGGTTGTATTCGCATCGTCCTGCAACGAGGGCGATGTGATTACAATCACATTTGATGACGAGTATTATCGTGCTGCGACCGACAGCTCACGGGCCGAGTTTTCTAAGGTATTTGAATACACGCCCGCTCCGGGACAATTTATCGGCGACGGGAAGGCTGGTTTTTCAGGCGAGGAATTCACAGCCGCAGATGCCGTAAGTTATGCAGAAAAGCGTATGGCGGAGGAGAAATATATCTCGCTTGGTGGCTTTGGTGGCTATGTTGTCGTGGGTTTCGACCACAGCATAGACAACAGTGTCGGCTACGATTTGGCCATTGGCGGCAATGCCTTCAACGGCTCATCGGAGCCGGGCATAGTGTGGGTTATGCAGGACGAGAATGGCGACGGAGAGCCGAACGACACCTGGTATGAGTTGCAAGGCAGCGAGAGTGGCTCAGCAACGACCTTGCACAACTACTCGATAACCTATTATCGCCCCACCGCAGCAGGGCAATCAGTCAGGTGGAGTGACAGCGAGGGCAAAGAGGGCGAAATTGACTATCTTGCAGCCTATCACAAGCAGGAGTCGTACTATCCGCAATGGGTTAAGGAGGATAGCTACACTCTGTCGGGCACTTGCCTTGCGGCACGCAACTACGACAGTTCGGGCAACGGAACAATGTGGGTGCAGCCCGCCTATGATTGGGGTTACGCCGATAATTTCAGCGACGAAGACCACACTTTGGAGGGTGGAAATATGAATCTGCTCGACATAGCCAACGCCATCGATAGCGAGGGCAGGGCCAAGGAGCTGAAATATATAGATTTTGTAAAGGTGCAGAGTGCCGTAAATGCCAAGAGTGGCTGGCTGGGTGAGATTTCAACCGAGATTACAGGTTTTTACGATTATAGATTGAAGATAAAATAATGAGATTGTTTTCGACATATTTACGCTTAGCGGTGCTGATTTTCTTATCGGTATTTACGGGCTGTATGGAGTGGGAGTACGGCGTGGAGGAGGAGTTCTCCGCATCGGGCAGCGGTCTGTTCATTGTAAATGAGGGCAACTTCAACTACGGCAACGCAACCCTATCGTACTACAACCCAGCGACAAAAGAGGTCGAAAACGAGATTTTCTATCGTGCCAACGCTATGCGTCTGGGCGATGTGGCACAGTCGATGACTCTGTACGACGGCAAGGGATGGGTAGTTGTGAATAACTCGCACGTCATCTTTGCCATAAATCCCGACACCTTTCAGGAGGTGGGTCGCATCGAGGGCTTCACCTCGCCCCGATATATACATTTCATCTCCGACGAGAAGGCCTACGTGTCGCAGATTTGGGATAACCGCATAGCCATAGTAAATCCCAAACGATACGAAATTACGGGCTACATAGAGTGTCCTGCGATGACTATGGAGAGTGGCTCAACCGAGCAAATGGTGCAATGGGGCGACTATCTTTTTGTCAATTGCTGGTCGTATCAGAATCGCATCCTGAAGATTGACACCCGCACCGACAAGGTGGTGGCCGAGTTGGAAGTGGGCATACAACCCACCTCAATCGTACTGGATAGGAACGGAAAACTATGGACCATAACCGATGGCGGCTACGAGGGTAGCCCCTATGGTTACGAAGCACCCGCACTCTATCGCATAGATGCCGAGACATTTTCGATTGAGAAGGCGTTTCGTTTCAGCCGTGGCGATGCTCCCTCGGAGGTGCAGTTAAACGGCTCGCGTGACCGCCTCTATTGGATAAATGACGACATTTGGGCAATGGGCGTAGATGACGAGCATCTGCCCGTGCGACCATTTCTGGAGTATGCCGGAACGATATATTATGGTCTTACCATCTGTCCGCTGTCGGGCGATGTATATATAGCCGATGCCATTGATTATCAGCAGCCCGGCAAGATATATCGTTACACGCAGACAGGCGAAAAGATTCATGAATTTTATGCGGGCATCATACCCGGAGCATTTTGTTGGAAGTAGAGGCTATGAGGGGATTTCTTGTCATACTATTCGTGGTCCTTACCGCTTATGCAGCCCAGGCACAGACCACCGAGAACTGGATTGATGAAGGTTTGTCAATCCCCGAAGTGGCAGTGCTGGGCGAGAAGCCGATGAAGGATATCGGCACGCAGAAGACCTCGTTCAGCGAGTCGGTCCTGAAAGAGAACATAGCCCTCTCGATGGCCGATGTGCTGACCTTCAACTCCTCGATTTTCGTCAAGACATACGGGCGTGCGACACTCTCGACCGTATCGTTCCGAGGCACATCGCCCTCGCATACACAGGTGAGCTGGAACGGCCTCCGCATAAACAGCCCAATGCTCGGAATGACCGATTTTTCGATGATTCCATCCTACTTTATTGACGATGCATCACTTCTGCACGGCACATCGTCGGTAAATGATACGGGTGGCGGTCTGGGAGGCTCCATACGCCTCTCCACCAAACCTTTGCAGGCAGAAGGCTTTGGTGTGCAGTATATTCAGGGCATAGGCTCTTTCCGCACCTTTGACGAGTTTCTGCGACTTACCTACGGTTCTCGCAAGTGGCAATTCTCAACCCGTGCAGCATACTCCTCGTCGCCAAACGACTTCAAGTATCGCAACCGCGACAAACGCGAAAACATCTACGACGAGGATAAGAACATCATAGGCCGCTACTACCCCATCGAACGCAACCGCAGCGGTGCCTACAAGGATTTACACATCCTGCAGGAGATATCGTTCAACGCAGGGCGTGGCGACAGCTTCGCATTGAAGGCGTGGTATATCAACTCCAATCGCGAGCTGGCGATGCTCACCACCGACTACGGCGACGAGGGCGACTTCGACAACCGTCAGCGTGAGCAGACTCTCCGCAGCGTTCTGGAGTGGAATCATCTGCGACAAACGTGGAAAATCGGAGCAAAGGCGGGCTATGTATATTCGTGGACAGCATACGACTTCAAGCGTGACCCGGGCAACGGCACAATGGAGGTTATGACGCGTTCACGCAGCCTCACAAACACCCTCTTCGGGCAGGTCGAAGGCGAGTATTACATCGGTAATAAATGGCTCTTTACGGCCAACCTGACGGCACATCAGCACTTTGTGGAGAGTCGCGACAAAAACATTATCCGTCAGGATGGCAACAAGGCTATCGTCGGTTACGACCAGAGCCGCGTGGAGCTCTCGGGTGCTCTGTCGGCAAAGTGGCGACCAAACGAGAGGCTGGGCCTGTCGCTTGTCCTAAGAGAGGAGATGTTCGGCCGAGATTTCTCGCCCATAATACCGGCCTTTTTCACTGAATATGAGCTGTCACGCCGAGGAAACATCGTACTCAAAGGCTCCGTGTCGCAAAACTTCCGTTTCCCGACACTCAACGACCTTTACTTCCTCCCCGGCGGCAACCCCGACCTAAGAAAAGAGAGGGGCTGGACCTATGATGCGGGGGTGTCGTTTGCCGTCGGCAGGGAGAATAGTTTTCTGCTCTCGGGCTCGGCCTCATGGTTTGACTCCTATGTGAAAGACTGGATACTATGGCTCGCAACACCCAAAGGTTTCCTCTCGCCACGCAACGTCAAGGAGGTACACGCCTACGGAGTGGAGCTGAAGACAGATTTGGCCGTGGCCTTTAATCGTCATTGGAAGTTAGACGCCTCTGCAACCTTCTCGTGGACTCCCTCAATCAATGAGGGCGAGCCGATGACCGAAGCCGACAAATCGGTAGGCAAGCAGCTGCCCTACATACCCGAACTCTCGGCGACACTCTCGGCACGTTTGCAGTGGCGACGCTGGGCATTTCATTACAAGTGGTGTTATTACAGCGAACGCTACACTATGTCGAGCAACGACATAACCCTTACGGGCAAGCTACCCGACTACTATATGAGCAACATATCGTTGGAAAAGGGCTTTTCGTTCAGCTGGGCGGATCTCACGTTGAAGGGGTGCATAAACAACCTCTTTGACGAGGATTACATCTCTGTTCTGTCGCGTCCTATGCCGGGTATAAACTTCGAGATTTTCATCGGCATAACGCCCAAATGGGGCAAAAGATAGAGCAGACCGCTACGCCGAAAAAAATTATTGCCAATAATAGAGTGTCCGAATTGCATATTCGGGCATTTTTTATTATTTTCGCAACATATAAACTTATGTCCAAACATTAACCGAACAGATAGAATGAAACGCCTATTTTTAATTTTGACAGCCACAGCAATTATGAGTTCACTTTCATCGGTGGCACAGGAGCAAACCACCAAGTTGCTTACAACAACAGACGTTGTGCTTAACCGCGAGCTATCGCCCAAAAATCTTCACGTTCAGTGGATTGGAGAGTCAGACAGCTACGCAACAACCCAAGAGGATGCCATCATCGCAACCGATGCCCGCACAGGCAAGAGCCTCACACTCATCACAAAACAGGAGATTGGCGAGCTGATGGGAGAGGATAGTTTTATGGCTATGCCCCGCTACGCCTTCGATGCGGAGGGTAACCTCGTGGTAACATCATTAAGCAAACTATACACCATCGACATCGAGGGTCGCAGCATCATTTCGCAATACTCTTACCCCAAGGTCGAGGGTCAGCCTCTGGCCAATGTCAAGCGTCAGAACGGCAACGGCCCGTTGTTTGCCTATACGATTGACAACAATCTCTATCTTTTTGACGGAGAGAAGCATACGGCAGTAACCGCATTTGAGGACAAAAATATCGTCTGCGGACAGAGTGTCAGCCGTAACGAGTTCGGTATCACGCACGGCATATTCTTCTCGCCCGACTCAAAGCAGCTGGCCTTCTTCCAGAAGGACGAGAGCCGCGTCAGCGACTTCCCGTTGCTCGACATCACCTCTCGCACAGGCACACTGAAAAGCATCAAATATCCGATGAACGGAATGGCTTCGGAGCATGTGAAGTTGGGCGTTTACGACATCGCATCGGGCAAGACTATCTACCTGAATGTTACCGAGTTTGACGAGGAACGCTACCTCACCTGCATCACATGGTCACCCGACTCAAAGCGTATCTATGTGCAGGTTCTGGACCGTGCACAGGAGAATGTTGCACTAAACTCTTACGACGCCTCAACAGGCGAGAAGATTGCGACAATCCTCACCGAGCATAACGACCTCTATGTGGAGCCGCAGCACGACCTTGTATGGCTCAAAAATGACCCTTCACGATTCATTTACAGCACCAACAACCGCGACGGCTATTTCAACCTCTATCTCTGCGATGACAGCGGCAATGTTCAGCGTCTTACCAAGACCGATGCCGACGTGAAGTATGTTGGTCAGAACGAGAAATATGTGTTCTACACTTCAGCCGAGATTTCGCCCGTGGATAATCACCTCTTCAAGGTCGATTTGAAGACCGGCAAGCAGACCCGCCTCACACCGGCCGAAGGCTGGCACGATATCTCGATGAGCAACAGCGGAAAATACTTCCTTGACAACTACTCGTCACTCAACGTGCCACGCGTCATAGAGTTGGGTCGCACCGACGGCAAGCCCTCTCGCGAGCTGTTCCGAGCCCCCGACCCCACCGAGGGTTACAACTTCCTGCCCATAGAGCTGGGAACGGTAAAGAGTGCCGATGGCAAATACGACAACTACTATCGCCTTATCAAGCCGATGAACTTCGACCCTGCGAAGAAATATCCCGTCATCCTCTATGTCTATGGAGGTCCTCATTCACAGATGGTTAAAAACACCTATCTGGCACAGTTGCGTCGCTGGGAGATGCTTATGGCACAGCGTGGCTATGTCGTTTTTGTGATGGATAACCGAGGCACATCAAATCGCGGAGCCGACTTCGAGAAGGCTATCCACCGTCAGTGCGGTCAGTGCGAGATGCAGGACCAGATGGCAGGTCTCGAATGGTTGCTCTCGCACGAGTGGTGCGACCGCGACCGCGTGGGTGTTCACGGCTGGAGCTATGGCGGATTTATGACCATCTCGCTGATGACAAACTACCCCGAAGTCTTCAAGGTGGGCGTTTCGGGCGGTCCCGTGATTGACTGGAAGTGGTACGAGGTGATGTATGGCGAACGTTATATGGACAACACCCACAACAATGCAGAGGGCTTCGAGAAGACCTCGCTTATCAACAAGGCAAAGGAGTTGAAGGGCAAGTTGCTCATCTGCCAGGGTGCGATTGACGGCACTTGCGTATGGCAACACTCACTGAGCTTCGTTCAGGAGTGCATCAAGCACCATATCCCCGTTGATTATATGCCTTACCCCACAGCCGAACACAATGTATTCGGTCGTGATGCGGTGCATCTGTATGACAAGATAACCGCATATTTCATAGAGAATCTTTAACAGCCAACATCGCTGAATCTCTATAATTTAGCCCATCGTGAGGCTAAATATACCGAGTGCCGAATATTGATATTTCGGCACTCTTTTGTTTTTGTTTCCACAATCATCTCGTATATATTTTCTCTCAAAACAAATATGAAAATAGGGGGCAAAAAGGCCCCATAAAATGTATATACATTTTGGTTAAATCAGTTTTTATTTGTAACTTTCGCAACAAAATGTATAATTTGAAACTACTAAAAGCATAAAGAGTATGAATTTTTTGTTAATCGGAGGTATTGGAACCACTGAAATCATCCTTATCGTTGTCGTATTGTTGCTTCTTTTCGGTGGCAAGAAGCTGCCTGAACTGATGCGTGGTGCAGGTCGCGGTATTCGCGAGTTCAAGGATGCCGTAAACACAGCATCGAAGGATATCGAGGATGGCGAGGAGAACAAGAACGAGGAGAAATAGCATTACCGCCAAGCAATGAGCAACCAGCCAATCAACGACAATGCCGATATGACTTTCGGCGAGCATCTTGACGAATTACGCAAGATACTCTTCCGTGTCATAGGAGTCTTCATGCTGCTCTTTATCGTGATGTTCTCGATAAAGGGTATCGTTCTGGACGTGGTGTTTGCCCCTATTCGCGAGTCTTTCCCCACGAACCGCTTCTTTGCTTGGCTGGCAGAGATACTCAATTCGGAGACCCTGAACATTCATCCCGAAAACATTGAACTCTTCAACAACAAGATGGCAGGACAGTTCCTGTTGCACATCAAGAGTTCATTTGTCGGAGCTTTTGTTGTAGCGTTTCCCTACTTGATTTGGGAGCTGTGGCTCTTTGTGAAGCCCGCCATTCCGCCCCACCAGCGTCGTCGCAGCATCCGTTATGTTATTGAGACGCCGATATGGTTTATAATGGGTTTGTTGTTCGGCTATTACGTCATTGCTCCGCTCGCTATCAACTTCCTGGGAAATTACGAGGTAAGCTCGCAGATTAACAACATCATCGAGGTAAGCTCGTTTATGTCAACGGTGTTGAGTGTGTCGTTTGCCGCCGCCATTGCCTTTCAGCTGCCGCTGCTCATACGCTTGCTGGCAACGATAGGTCTTTTGACCTCGACGGGTATGCGTCAGTATCGCAAGATTGCTGTTGTGGTATTGCTGGTATTTGCCGCTATCATCACTCCACCCGATATCGTGAGTCAGGTACTTATCTTCTTCCCCTGCTATGCCCTTTACGAGTACGGTATTCGCATAGCCGCAAAGATTGAGGTTCAAAAGGCGAAAGAGGAGGCCGAGTATCAGGCCCGTATGCAGCAGGAGCAGGCCGCAATTCAGGAGGAGGCAGAGATGACCGAAGAGGCGGTCGCAGAGGAGGTGACAGAGGAGTCGTCGGATGACAAACAGTAAAAGATGGACAGATTAGGGTTCTTCAAGAAGGGGTTATCGTCGATGATGGAGGCAGCACAGGCCGTGATAGGCTTAAAGCAGGCCGCCGAGACCTTCACCGAAGCTGTGGACGATGCTCTGCGGGATGTATCTCCCGGATTTGGACTGTTTCTGCCATCGGTTGATGCCACGATGTACGATTCACCATCGGGAACACTCTACGAAGTGGGACAGATGGGTTACACAAAGGTTGAGGCCGGGTGTTACATCAACGGTACGGCCTATAACATAAAAGCAGAGGAGCTGCTCCAGATGGCGAAGTCGTCGGGTTTGAAGATTTCGGGATTGTACCTCAACAAGTTCTATGAAAAAGAGAGCCAACCTCATAAGGTGGAGCCGGCAGAGCAAGCCGAAGATAAAACAACGGCTTCGGAGGCGACCTTTTTAAGCCCAGCTATCACCGCATGGTGGGAAAAGGCTCTGGATAGTGCCAAGGCAATGGAGTGTCACTATGTGACGATGTCACAGTTCCCGGAGGGGGTGTCGGCACAGACCATTGATGATTATGTGCAATACTTCAACCTCATAGGCCAGATGGCTGCAGAGAGAGGTCTGCGATTCAGTTTCCACCCCACAAAGGCGGAGTACCAGCCTCGCGGCGAGAGATCGATATTCGAGGAGCTTATCGAGAGATGCGACAAAGAGAGGGTATGGTTTGTACTGGACACATTCGAGGCTCACAATGCGGGTCTGGATATATGTGGCACGATAAAGCGATATGCCGAGAGAATCATAGCTCTGCATCTGCACGACTACGACATAGTCGGCGAAAGCGAGAAGATTGACTTCAACAGGATTTTGAGTCAGGCCGCGAAGAGCAAAATTGAAGATGTGTTCATCGAGGTACGCAGCTACCCCCTGCCACCACAGCACTGCGTGGAACGCAGTCTGCGAAATGTCGAGATACTCGACAGCGTGAAGATATAGAGAAAGAAAAACGCAAATAAGATATACAATATCTAAAAAACTAATTTATTAACCTAAATATTACAGCTATGTCTAAAAAAATTTCAAGAGCTGATTTTTTGAAGGCTTCGGCAACGGGCCTGGCAGCCATGACTGTTGTTCCATCAAACGTGATGGGTGCAACACTTGGACACAAATCTCCATCTGACAAGCTCAACATCGCAGGTGTTGGTATTGGTGGTCGCGGTGCTGGTGTATTGCGTGGCCTTGAGAAGGAGAACATCGTAGCATTGTGCGATACTGACTGGAAGTATGCACAGGGCACATTCAACCGCTATGCCAAGGCAAAGCGTTTCTGGGACTGGCGTGAGATGTACGACAAGATCGGCAACGAGATTGACGCCGTGATGTGTGCAACCGCTGACCATACACACGCTTTGGTATCAGCTTGTGCTATGGATATGGGTAAGCATGTATATTGCGAGAAGCCGCTTACTCACTCTGTTTATGAGTCACGTCTTTTGACCAACCTCGCAGCAAAGAACGGTGTGGCTACACAGATGGGTAACCAGGGTTCTTCTGACGACGGCGTTCGTCTGGTTTGCGACTGGATCTGGAATGGTGAGATTGGTGAGGTTACCCGCGTAGATGCTTTCACCGACCGTCCTATCTGGCCACAGGGTCTGATGCGTCCGACAGAGGTACACCCCATTCCCGATACATTGAATTGGGATTTGTTCCTCGGCCCTGCAAAGTATCGTCCTTATAACAATGTTTACCAGCCCTGGAACTGGCGTGGCTGGTGGGACTTCGGTACAGGTGCTTTGGGTGATATGGCTTGCCACATCCTCCACCCTGCATTCAAGGCTCTCCAGTTAGGCTCTCCTACCAAGGTTGAGGGTTCTTCAACTGCACTTCTGACCGACTGCGCACCACAGGCACAGTATGTGAAGTACACCTTCCCCGCACGCGGCAAGAAGGATAAGGTTAAGTTGCCCGAGGTTGTTGTAAACTGGTATGACGGTGGTTTGATGCCTCCTCGTCCCGAGGGCTTGCCAGCAGGTAAGAACCTCAACGATGCAGGTGGCTGCACTATCTTCTATGGTACAAAGGATATCCTCGTATGCGGTTGCTACGGTCGCAATCCTTACCTCGTATCAGGTCGTGTTCCCAAGGCTCCCGAGCGTGCTCGCAAGGTTGAGTTGTCACACTATGAGGATTGGGTTCGTGCTTGTAAGGAGGATAAGGCTACCCGTCTTAACTCAATCTCTGACTTCTCAGAGGCAGGTCCTTTCAACGAGATGGTCGTAATGGGTGTATTGGCTGTTCGCTTGCAGTCACTGAACCGCGTATTGGAGTGGGATGGTCAGAACATGAAGTTCACCAACATCAATCCTGACGAGAATATGCGTATTATGATTGAGGACGGCTTCTCTATCAAGGATGGTCACCCCACATTCAACAAGACTTACACCGATCCTATCAACGCACAGGAGTTCGCTGCCGAGATGATCAAGCACAACTATCGTGGTAGCTGGAAGTTGCCCGAGATGCCCTAAT
>JAFNXQ010000042.1 GCA_017383445.1 Alistipes sp. | reverse complement strand
TACGAGGAGGAGTCAAAGGCTATCAAGGCTCGCTTGTAAGAGATTTTCATAATACGACAAAGGAGGGGGGGGTCCAACAAGTTTGTGACACCCCCTCCTCTTTTGGAAACTCGTATAACAAGAGCTATTTTGAAGCTGCTCGCAGACCGAAAAAGCGCAGTTTACTTGGCGTAAATGAGCATTTTTCGGGCAAGGCAGATGCCGAAAGAGCCTTGTTAGACGGGTTCTCTTTGCATATCTACTCTTTATTCATTAACTTTGCGATATGGATTTCAAACTTGTGTCGGAATATGCTCCTACGGGCGACCAGCCCGAAGCTATCGCCCAGCTCATCAACGCTATTGAGAGCCGGGTGCAGCACAACACATTGCTGGGTGTAACGGGCTCGGGAAAGACCTTTACGATGGCCAATGTGATTGAGCATTTCAACCGCCCCACAATCGTATTGAGCCATAACAAGACCCTCGCGGCACAGCTCTATGGTGAGTTCAAGAACTTCTTTCCGGACAACGCCGTGGAGTATTTCGTATCGTATTACGACTACTATCAGCCCGAGGCTTACCTCCCCACCACCGATACATACATCGAGAAGGATCTCTCGATAAATGACGAGATTGAGAAGATGCGTCTGAGTGCCACCTCTGCCCTGCTATCGGGCCGACGCGATGTGATTGTCGTGTCGAGTGTCTCGTGTCTTTACGGTATTGGTAATCCTGCTGATTTTCACGCCACATCGATAAAGCTGGCTGTCGGCGACGAGATAAGCTACAAACACTTCCTCTACCGACTTGTGGAGGCTCTCTATACGCGTACCGAGATTGAACTGACGCCCGCAACATTCCGCGTCAAAGGCGACACAGTGGATATTATGACCGCCTTTGGTGACAATTGCTATCGTATCACGATGTTTGACAAGGAGGTGGAGTCCATCCAGCTGATAGACCCCGCCACAGGGCGTTGCATCGAAGAAAAGGAGGAGATAACGATATATCCGGCAAATATGTTTGTCACCACAAAGGAACGTATTCACACCGCCGTACAGCAGATATATCTCGACCTCGGAGAACGCATCGCCTTCTTTGAAAAAGAGGGTCGCACGATGGAGGCTCAACGCATAAAGCAGAGAGTGGAGTACGACCTTGAAATGATTAAGGAGCTGGGATATTGCCCCGGCATAGAGAACTACTCACGATATTTCGACGGCCGTGCCGAGGGTACGCGTCCCTTCTGCCTGCTGGATTACTTCCCGGAAGATTATCTGATGATAATCGACGAGAGCCACGTCACTCTGCCACAGGTACATGCAATGTTTGGTGGCGACCGTGCAAGAAAAGAGAATCTTGTGGAGTATGGCTTCCGCCTGCCCGCAGCCAAAGATAACCGACCACTTCGTTTTGACGAGTTTGAGTCGATGATGGGCACTACGATATATGTAAGTGCAACGCCTGCCGACTACGAGCTGGCAAAGAGTGAGGGCGTTGTTATCGAGCAGTTGATTCGCCCTACGGGTCTTGTCGATCCGCCCATTGAGGTACGCCCAACCGAGAATCAGATAGACAATCTCATAGAGGAGATTGACCGTTGCGTGAAGCGTGACGACAAGGTGCTGGTTACAACCATCACCAAGCGTATGGCCGAAGAGTTGTCAAAATATTTTGACCGCACGGGTATTCGCAACCGCTATATTCACTCCGATGTGGATACGTTGGAGAGAGTACAGATTCTGGAGGATTTGCGTGCCGGCATGTTTGATGTGCTGGTGGGTGTAAACCTTCTGCGTGAGGGTCTTGACCTGCCGGAGGTGGGTCTGGTGGTGATACTCGATGCCGATAAGGAGGGATTCCTGCGTAACGTGCGTTCGATAACGCAGATAGCAGGTCGTGCAGCTCGCCACACACAGGGTCGTGTCATAATGTATGCCGACCAGTGCACCGACTCAATGCGTGTAGCCATAGAGCAGAGTAACCGTCGCCGCGAGAAGCAGATTTCGTACAACATAGAGCATAACAAGATGCCTCGCACGGCACAGAAGAGTGGCACGGGACAGAGTCTTCTGCTCGGACCGGGCAAGCCGGAGGATATGACCGCCTATCCGATTGTTGAGGAGCATTACGCTGTGGCTGCCGATGTAAAGCAGGAGTACAACGCACCGCAGACAATAGACAGCAAGGTTCTGGACGAGATGATTACACGAGCCCGCGAAGAGATGGAACGTGCCGCCAAGGAGCTTGACTTTGATGCCGCAATACGCCACCGCAACAGAATGTATGAGTTGCAGAAGATTCGCGATGCGGAGATAGGCGTAAAAAAGTAAATTATTGAGTTGCTGCACACAAACCATCAGCAGAGATTGGTATTTTGTCAGAAAATACGCTATCTTTGCTCTTGTATAAATGTAACCGACTACCGACCACTATGAATAGGAAGATTATATTTTTGTTGTGTCTGATATCTATGGCTTGCATCACTTGTCTGCAAGCACAGACACGACAGACACGTGAGGAGTACATCGCACGCTACAAGCACATAGCCATTGACCACATGGAACGCTACGGAATACCCGCAAGTATCACTATGGCACAGGGTATTCTGGAGTCGGACAGCGGCAACTCAAATCTCGCAAAGAGTTCAAACAACCACTTCGGCATTAAGTGTAAAACGGGCTGGGATGGTCGCAAGGTATATCACGATGACGACGAGAAGGGCGAATGTTTCCGAGCCTACGACTCTGTTGAGGAGTCATATCGCGACCACGCCGACTTCCTCGACCAATCACCTCGTTACGACTCGCTGTTCGCCTACTCATCAACCGACTATCGCAGCTGGGCGAGAGGCTTGAAGGCTGCCGGCTATGCCACAGCTCCCGACTATGCACAGCGACTGACGAAAATCATCGAAGACAATCAGCTCTACCTGCTTGACAAGGAGGGCGGGGCCGAGTTATACACCGAACACATAAAGGCCGAGCAGGGTCTTAACGAGAGCTTCGCAGAGAATAGCAGCGTGGGCGTGCCGACAACCTCTTCGGGCGGTATCAACCCCGACGACTATCGCGTAGCAGAACGTACCTATGGCGGTTACAGCGTCTATGCCAACAACCGCACACACTATGTTGTGGCCCGCGAGGGAGATACCTTCTCTCGCATAGCATCGACATTCGGTCTTACGGAGAGAACACTGCGTAAGTACAACGAAATCGACTCCCGAACAACGTGTGAGCCTATAAAGGGCGAGCTTATATACATCGAACGCAAGCAGGCCCGATGGCTCGGCAACATACACCGCCACAGAGTGAAGGAGGGTGAGACACTGCTATCTATTTCGCAGGACTATGCCATTCGTCTGAAAAAGCTGGCGACGATGAACCGCAAGAAAACCACCGACACTTTGGTTGTGGGTGAGGAGATAAAATTGAAAGTAAAATAGTAAAACACAACATATATGGACAACAGTTCTATGCGAGAGAAAATCCTCTCGACAATCATCAACAAATCGACACTCAAACAGCAGATTTTTGACAACACCTTCACCTCTTTCAACGAGTTGAAGGATGTGTTGTTTGAGATTGCATCGGAGCTTGACGACGAGTTGGACGGCAAGCTGGACAAGCGTGTGAGAATAGAGTACCGCGACAGAGGCAAGTTCGAGGCCCAATTGCAGATTGCAAGCGACCTTCTGATCTTCCAGATGCACACCGACATCTTTGAGTTCGAGTCAAACCACATCATCTGGCAGAATGAGTACGTGAAGGAGAATCGCGACAACACCTATTGCGGTGTGATTAACATCTACAACTTCCTCTCCGATTCATTCAAGTTCAACCGTAACGCCGACGAGGGCTATTTGATTGGTCGTATATTCATCAATCGTGAGAAGTGCTTCTTCGTGGAAGGTAAGCGTCAGACGCTGGTTCGCCCTATGGATTTTGGCAAGGAGAAGATTACCCGCGAAGCTCTGATTGCAATTATGGAGGCTGCGATATGCTATGCCGTAAACTTCGATCTGCTCGTGCCGTCGTATGACGATCGCAAGCGTGTTACGGTCGATCAGTTCAATACCAAGATGGATAACTCGAAGTTCATCACGGGTAAGCGTCTGGGCTACGACTTCAAGGTGGATGATATTTAATACTAACGCTATATCAGCAATTAATTAAACTCAAAAAAATATGTTGAAATCAATTATCAGAAAGGCCTTTTTAATCGGACTTCTCCTGTGTAGCAGTAATGCCGTTGCACAGACCACATTCTCCGAACTGGCAAAAATCAACCGTATGAATCAGGGCGTATGGGGACTTCGTTCTATGCAGGACGGAGAGCATTATACGGTCAGCAGTCGCGGAGCAATCATACGTCACAGCTACGCCGACGCCACACTCTGCGACACAATCTATAAGGGCCGCTTCGCCTCTTATCAGTTCTCACCCAACGAGGATATGATTATTCTGGGCAACAACTCACGACCCATCTATCGCCACTCGGCTTATGTAGATTACGACATCGTGAAGGTCGCTGATGGCAGCAGTATCACCTCGTTGAAGGACGTTCGTGACCTCACACTCTCACCTGACTCAAAGCTGGTGGCCTTTGCCAAGGATAACAATCTCTATGTAGGCGAGCTGGGCAAGGAGCCCGTAGCCATTACAACCGACGGCAAGTGGAACCACATCATCAATGGTACTGCCGACTGGGTATATGAGGAGGAGCTGGGCTTCACACAGGGCTATGCTTTTTCACCCGACTCAAAGAAGATTGCCTATATGCGTTTTGACGAGAGCCAGGTACCTCTCTTTGAGATGATGAAGTTTGACGGCACGCTTTACAACAAGCCATACACATTCAAATACCCCAAGGCGGGCGACGTAAACTCAATCGTTGAGGTGTGGTTGTATGACATCGCAACGGGCGAGAAGAGCAAGATTGATGTAGGCCCCAACCCCGACCAGTATATCTCTTCGATAGGCTGGACTCCTGCCGGCGAATTATATTACTCACGCTTGAACCGCAAGCAGAACCATCTGGAGGTTATTGTATGCCACGCCGACGGCAAGCAGAGTACAATCTACGACGAGCAGTCACCTGTATATGTGGAACGCACATCCGATATTATCCGCTTCCTCGACGAGGACCGCTTCATCGTGACCAACGAGACCCATACGGGCTGGAATCATATCTACCTCTACTCTATGGAGAAAGGTCTTATCGCACCTATCACATCGGGCGAGTGGGAGGTAACACAGATTGTGGAGGCAACCGACAAGAGAATCTACTACATCTCTACCGAGTCTTCGCCTCTGCGTCGCAACCTCTACTCTATCGACTACAAGGGTAAGCACAAGCAGCGTATGACTTTGGGCGATGGTACATACTCAATATCGGCATCGGCAGGTATGAAGTACTATATCTCGACATTCTCGTCGGCCAACACACCACGCAAGGTTGAGATTTGCGACAGCAAGGGTAAGAGCATCCGCACGCTTGTTGAGAACAACGAGCTTACAGAGAAGATGAAGTCGTTGCCCACAAAGGAGTTCTTCACATTCACCACAGAACGTGGCGATAAGCTCAACGCCTACTTTATCAAGCCGGTGGATTTTGACAGCGAGAAGAAGTATCCCGTATTGATGACGCAATACTCTGGTCCCGGCTCACAGTCTATAAGTGACAGCTTCGGCCTGGGTTGGGAGTATGTTATGGCCGCTAACGGCTATCTTGTGGCTTGTGTCGATGGTCGCGGTACTGGTTTTATGGGCGAGAAGTTCAAGAAGCAGACATACGGACAGCTGGGTAAGCTGGAGGTTGAGGATCAGCTGTCATTCGCACACTGGCTGGGCGAGCAGACCTACGTTGATGCCAACCGCATCGGTATCTATGGCTGGTCTTTCGGAGGCTTTATGGCTCTGGGCTGTGCGTTGAAGGGCGACGGTATATTCAAGATGTCGATTGCTGTGGCTCCCGTAACATCTTGGCGTTATTATGACACTATCTATACCGAGATTTACAACGACCTGCCACAGGACAACCCCGCAGGTTATGATGACAACTCGCCGATTAACTTCGCTGACCGTCTGCACGACCGCACCCGTCTGCTCATCATCCACGGCTCGGCTGATGACAACGTACACGTACAGAATGCTATGGAGATGTGTCACGCATTGAATCGTGCCGGCAAGATGTACGATATGATGATATACCCCGACCAGAATCACTCGATGTATCCGGAGTATAATGTGCATATCCGCGAGAAGATGGTTCGATACACATTGGAGAATCTGTAATCTCTCGCCAAGAAAGAATAAAAACGCCCCAAACCATGTTTGAGGCGTTTTTATTTATCCGAAAAATCAGCAGCTTAATCCAGCTCCTCGGCAGAGAGGTGCGTAATCTTTCCGTCACGCATAACAACCAACTCGCCGTCCTCGCGTTTTACTCGTTCCTTCAAGCGTTGCTGAGCCAGCAAGATGCCGGCATCAATCTTCTCCTGCAACTGCTCCAACTCCATTTCACTCATATTTTGCTTCTCTACATTTTGCATATTTTACGGTATGATAACGAATCTACAACCTCCCTTATTTCGTCTTTTGTGCCGTAGGCTATCTTTTTTACACCATCAGCCGAGCTATTGTCGTAGATAACCCAATAGTCGCACAACGATGTATATAGCGATGTAAGGTAGCGTATGCCGCGATAATATCGGCGACGCACCACCTCGGCAGGCACATTATGACCACCCTCCGCCACACGACGAGCCACGCGTTCAACAGCCTGGTCGGGCGAAGGCAGCCAGAAGAACAACAACGATACAAAGTAGCCTTTCTCCTGTGCCTCGCGGATAAGACGAGTGTAGTAACGCGTAGCAAGCGTTGTCTCAAAGGCGAAGTCGGCACCCTCTGACATCAACACATCCATACGCTTACGCATCAGTCGTCCCGCCTCAATCGACACTCCCGCAGGGTTGAAGGGCGAAAGACCTCGTGCAATCTCGTCAGCATTGACAAAGTCACGGCACTCCAACATCTCCGGCAGGACAGCATACGAAGCGGTTGTCTTTCCCGCACCGTTACATCCTGCTATGATATAGAGTCTTGGCATCTTAATCGTAATGTTATAATTATGGCAAAGTTAGAAAATAATCTCTAATTCTCCAAAAACTCACACCGTATATCGGCGAGGCACTGATTTTGCAAACAGAGAGAAGATATTTTCTTATTATAAACTTTACTGTAAATCATTATGAACGCAACAGCAACACTACTTTTCGTTCTTGCTCCGCTGCCCTACGACATCGCAGCTTTGGAGCCATACATCTCGGAACAGACACTGCACTACCACCACGACAAGCACCTGGCCGGCTATGTCAATAAACTCAACGAACTGATTGTCGGCACGCCTTTCGAGGGCATGACCTTAGAGCAGATTATAGGCCAGGCCGACGGCCCCATATTCAACAACGCTGCACAGGTCTGGAATCACGAATTCTACTTCAATCAGTTTTCACCCACTCCGACAAAGGAGCCCAAAGGGGAGTTAAAGAGGGCCATAGAGGATAGTTTTGGTGGCGTAGAAGCTCTTAAAGAGAAGCTCACGAAGGAGTCATTGAACCTCTTCGGCTCGGGCTGGGTATGGCTCGCAGCCGACGACAATGGCAAACTGCATATCATAAGCACGTCAAATGCCGGCACGCCACTGACCGAAGGGTTGCACCCGCTTTTGGCGATAGATGTGTGGGAGCACGCCTACTACATCGACCACCGCAACGCCCGGGCGGATGGTATAAAATCGTTCTGGGAGGTGCTCGACTGGGATATTGTCAGCAACCGCTACAACAAATAACAACACAACAAAAGCCTGCCTAACAATGTTAGACAGGCTTAAATTTTGAAAGAGGCATCATCAATATCTCTGCCCCTCTCCTACTTATCTGCCCCTCTGCACTTGCAGAGTCGATTAGATGTTGATGTCCAGAATCTCGAACTTCAACACACCGGCGGGAACGGTAACCTCAACAACGTCGCCCTTCTTCTTGCCCAGCAGAGCCTTGGCGATAGGAGTGCCGATAGCCAGCTTACCCTCACGCAGATTAGCCTCGTTCTCCGATACGATGGTGTAGGTAACCTGCTTTTTGTTATTGTGGTTCAACAGCGTTACCTTGCTCAAAATCTGCACCTTGCTCTTGTCAATCTTCGACTCGTCAATCACACGGGCATTGGTCAGCGTCTGCTCTAGCTGGGCGATACGCATCTCCAGCAAGCCCTGTGCCTCGCGAGCAGCATCATACTCGGCATTCTCCGACAAGTCACCCTTGTCGCGTGCCTCGGCAATAGCTGCCGAAATAGCAGGACGTTCCACAGAACGCATATGATGAAGCTCGTCTTTCAGCTTCTGCAAACCTTCCGCTGTCAGATAAATAATCTCTTGTGCCATAGTCTATACAAATAGTAAAAAAATCCAGAATCCTAATCCCTACGCCTTATCGCCTGAATTAGAATCCCGATTCAACAATAATATTTCTTTCTGCAAACAAAGGTAGAGAGAATTTTTCAATTCTCCAATTTTTTCACCTTTTTAATCTCTTTGCGGGATATTTCACATACCCCGCAAAGGATATTTGCCCACTTTACTGCTCCGCAGCCATATCGGCATCGGTGGCATTAAAATCTATAAGATGCACCAACGCCTGCAACTCACGCAGCATATTACGCTTCTCAACCTTCGGAGAATATACATAACAGTCGATGGTTATAACCTCGTTTGTACGAGAATTTACCGTAGTGTAGCTCACAAAGGGACCTCCCATAAAGTAGTTCTCGACATCCCACAAACCGACCATCTCAATCCACGGCTGCGAGCCGATACGCATAGTACGATACTCGGGCATATAGGGAACATATTCCAGGCCTGTCTCGTCGGGAATCTTATTGACGGTTGTCATAAACGAGCCCTCCTTCGGGCCGGGGATACGTGAAGCAAAACGGTTACGAGCCTTGACCAGAGCCTTTGCCGAGAGTGACTGCTCGCCCTCATAGGGGTATTTATAGATGAAGAAGCCCTGACTTGCCGTAGGGAACTCCTGCGAAATCCACACCATATCGGGGCTTTGCGTACGCAGTTTATAGTCGTCCGAAATATTCATCTCAACACCGAATGTGTTGCGGATAAGCTCCTTCATCGGCTGTGATGCGTAGCGTCGTGCATAGGCTATGGTGCGGTCACGTTCCGCCTTTTCAAGTACCTGCACGATGTTATTACCATTCTCACCCACATAAGAGGCCACACTCTCTGTATCGGGGCCCTTGATGGTTACAAATACCTGCGGCTTTGCCGTAACGTCATAGCGTACCGAGATTGAGGGCTCGGCAAACTCTTTATCGACATTTACAACCACGATATTACGATGTGTTCGCGTGAGGCTCTTGAAGTTATTGGGCATAATACGCATAACATCAAACCGAGGCTCATAGGTAGGCAGCTCGGCTACCGGCTGCTGCAAAAAGTAGCGTAACGTATCTCCAAGCTCACTCTGCCACTGCGGCTGCGAGCAGACCAGGACAAGTTCATAGGGGCGACCCTGTGCCGTCTCGCCCGATGATACGGTATGAAAAGCCTTGCAGCCAACAATCGACATAGCCACAACGGCTGCCATCAAAATATTTACAAAAATACGTTTCATAACTACACCTAATTTGATTGTTCACAGTTAGTATTGTCAGATTATTTTTCACAATGACATTACGCAAATGTAACTAAAAATTCAGTTTACGCAAAATATATACCCGTTTTTAGATAAAAAACACTAATTTTGTCCACAGCATAGAAGGTTGTCCTGCAACAGTCAGATTGTGACCCAATGACGAAAGTTGCGGCCGACCTCCAACGAACACTACGACAAGAGAAAACATGAAGATAAAACCCTTCAAATTCATACGCAACCTCTACCCCGATATGATATGGGAGATAAACGATCCTAACGGCGTTTTTCTCACATTTGATGACGGGCCGACACCTGGTATCACGGAGTGGATTCTCGACACGCTGCGACGCTACGACGCCAAAGCGACATTCTTTGTGCTTGGCAAGAATGCCGAGATGTATCCCGATCTCTACCAGAAGATTCTTGATGAAGGTCACAAGATAGGCAACCACACCTACTCGCACCAGAAGGGCTGGGGTATGCCGCTGGAAAAATATATCGAGGATGTCGATTTTGCAGGTACTATCCTCACTACCAATCTTTTCCGTCCGCCCTACGCCCGCGTGACACCGTCGCAGATGCGTGCCGTGGGTCAGCGATACAAGATTATTATGTGGAACATTCTCTCGCGTGACTACACCTCGACCATCTCGCCCGAAGAGTGCTACAAGGGTGTGGCAAAGTATTTGGAGCCGGGATGTATCGTAGCCTTCCACGACAGCGAGAAATCATTCCGCAATATGAGCTACGCCCTGCCTCGCGTATTGCAACGCGTGCAGGAGCTGGGTCTGAAATGTAAAATCATAGAGTTGTAAGATGAGAGTAATCGTAGCCGTAACAGGTGCCAGCGGAGCCATTTATGCCCGCCAATGCCTCGAAAAACTGATCTCGGCCGCAGAGGTTGAGCAGATTGCCCTTGTCGTCAGCGAGAAGGGTGAGCAGGTCGTGCAATACGAAGACGAGGTATTGCCCTCATCGGATAAGATTGTCCGCTACGACAACAACGATATGTTCTCGCCCATCGCCAGCGGCTCAGCCGACTGGGATGCAATGGTTGTAGTACCGGCATCTATGGGCAGCGTAGGACGCATAGCGTCGGGTGTATCTCTATCGCTGATAGAACGCACCGCCGATGTGATGCTGAAAGAGCGTCGCAAGCTGATTATGGTTGTTCGCGAAACCCCCTATTCGCTTATTCATCTGCGAAATATGACCACCCTGACCGAGGCAGGAGCTATCGTTATACCCGCCTCGCCATCGTTCTACTCCCACCCCACCGACATCGCACAGGCAACCATGACCGTCGTGGAAAGAGTTGTGGCTCACATAGGTATTACCTCGCCACACTACTCATTTTCGGGCAAGTAACTCAAAATAATGATAGACAGAGATTTGTATTTGCAAAATTTTTACTATCTTTGCCGCACTGAAAAAATTTTAACAAAAAACTATATTTTTATGACAATTACAGCGTCTGATATCAAGATTGGCATGTGTATCGAGATGGACGGCAAGACTTTCCTTGTTGTTGATTTCCAGCACTGCAAGCCCGGTAAGGGTCCCGCATTCGTACGTTCAAAGCTCAAGAACCTTGAGAACGGCTACGTTCTCGAGAAGACTTTCTCATCTGTAAGCCAGAAGATTGAGCAGGTTCGTGTTGAACGTCGTCCTTATCAGTTCACCTACGAGGATGACCTCGGTGCACACTTTATGCACACCGAGACTTTCGAGGAGATTAACATCGACAAGAACCTCATCGACAACTACGATTTGATGGCTGACGGCCAGATTGTAGAGGTTATGTTCCACACCGAGCGTGAGACCGTTCTTTCAGCCGAGCTTCCTCCCGTACTCGATATGGAGGTTACCTACACCGAGCCTGGTATCAAGGGCGATACAGCTTCAACTTCTTCATTGAAGCCCGCTACTGTAAACACCGGTGCAACTGTTAAGGTTCCCTTGTTTATCAACACAGGTGACAAGATTCGCGTTGATAGCCGTACTCGCGAGTACAAGGAGCGTATCCGCTAATCTTTGCGTCAAGCAAGTTAAAAGGTCTGTCCGAAATTTCGGACAGACCTTTTTCGTTAGTTGATATATGTTCACTAAAATCTTACCGTAACATTGGCCAGGATATGCAACGGAGCCTGCGGGAAGTAGTAAGCCTCGTCGTATCGCTGCCCATCCCACATATAGGAGTAGCCATAGCCATTGCTGCAATAGAGCTGATTGAAGAGGTTATACAGCGTAACGCCAAATCGCACGCTGCGTACCTTCTGCGAAGATATGGTATAGCTCAAATCCAGATTTGTAAAGTTGTAGGCCTCCAACGACAGAGCCTCAATCTCGTTATTGGTAAAATATTGCTTACCGACAAAGGTGGTGCTTATCATCGCCTCAAAGCCGCCAGCACTAACTCCTGCAAAAATCTTTCCCATAGCGTCGGGAGAGTACGAGATAGTCATATCGCCCAGATTCTCGCCATAAGTGGGACTATCGGCGAGCATATCCACATAGTTTCTGATTTTATTCTCACTGAATGTGGCATTGCCGCCCAGCGAGAGCCAGCGTAGAGGTCGCCACGCAGCCGAGAACTCCACTCCTCGGCGGTAGCTCTTCGGGACATTCACATTCAGAGCATCGGAGCCGTCATTCACCAGGCCCGTATGCACCAGCTGATTGCGATAGATCATATAGTAGAGATTTATACCAAGCGACAGCTTCGGCGATGAGTAATTATAGCCCAGCTCAATATCGTAGAGAGCCTCTGCCTGTGGCTCCTTGTCATCGGTGGAGAACATATAGCGGTCGGTAAAGTCCGAACGCGTAGGCTCCTTATGGGCTATGGCTGCCGAGCCATACAGCTGATGACGCTTCGCAAAACGATAGCTGATGCCTAAGTGCGGATTGAGGAAGTTATATCCGTTATTGATATCTATGGGCTGCATCTGCATCGTGTTCCAGTCAAAATTATCGTTCACGCCCCACGCCTTATAGTGAACGTGGCGATACTGCACATCGGCAACGATATCAAGACCTCGCACTACCGACCAATCGACCTTGGCAAAGAGGTTGGCATCCTGCTTACGCACATCGTTATCATACCAACGCCCCGCAATAGCACTATCTCTCATACCATCGACCCAGTCCAGCTCGCCCCAATGCGGGCAGGCATAAGTGGACCACGAGCCTCCGACAATAAGCGACAGGTTATCAGCCTTATACGCCGCAGCGGCATTCACTCCGCCCGTATGATTCTCCATAATCTTGCTACGTATGATATCGGCCTCAACGCCATAATCCGTGATGCCGAGATTGAGATACTCGGCCAGCGTGCGGTCGGCCTTATACTGTCGGTAATAGCCGTAGCCATAGGTATAGAAGCCCGTAAGGTTGAGCATCCACCTATCCGACAGGCGTTGATTTACGATGAGCTGATTGTTCAGTTGCAGGTAGTTGTCGGTGTGGTCATCGTAGTAATCGACATGCGTGCCATCGGCCAGCTGATAAGGGCCGCTGTCGGTCTCGTATTGTCCCTCGCTGTGGTAGCGACGGCCATACAGCTCCATCTCCTCCTTAGTCACACCCGTATATGTGAGGTAGGTTTTGGCCTTGCCTCCAAACGAGAGCAGCTTGATAACCGTATTATCGCCGTAGTACGAGCCTTGCAGCATATACGATTTAAGGTCGGTAGCACCTCTGTCGATATAGCCGTCAGAGGAGATATGCGTCAGGCGTGCATCCACCGCCCAGCGACCACCAAGCAGACCGGAAGAGATCTGCACACCCTGCTTCTGGGTGTTATACGAGCCGTAGGAGAGTGAGGCCTCACCACCGAAACGATGTGATGCCGCAGCCGTAGTCATACTCACCGCACCGCCAAAGGCTCCCGTGCCATTGGTCGATACGCCGGCACCACGCTGCACCTGGACATCGCCCACAGCCGATATAAGGTCGGGCGTGTCGTACCAATACATCGAGTGTGAATCGGGATTGTTCATCGCGACGCCATTAATCGTCACATTAAGTCGCGTAGCATCCGTACCTCGCATCTTGAATGATGTGCCACCGATGCCAATACCCGTCTCGTTTGTGGCGATGACAGATGGTGTCTGGGCAAGCAGCGATGGGAAATCCATGCCGTAACGATGACGTTCCACCTCCTCTGGCGAGAGGTCGGTGTGGGCAATGGCAGATCGGTCGTCAGCCCTGACTGCCACCACTTCGATAGCATCAACAGCATAGGTACGCAAAGAGTCCTGCGGCATAACATCAGCCGCCATTGCAGATGTAGCACACTGTGCCACAGCTGCCAGAAAAACAAAAAACCTTTTCATAAAGCTTTTAATTTTAAGTTAAAAACACAGAAAAGGGGATATGATAAGATTGTAACATATATCCCGGTCTCGGCATTACCCGTATCCGGTACAATGGGTATAATCTCAGCCTGATAGTAAGGCACCCCCTGAAAATATCGAGGACAAAGTTATGAAACTTATACGACAAATTCAACATCTTGTACAATTAAATATATCTTCACGCCGTTTAATGTAGGTCTTTCAGTTTTTTTAAGTATATTTGCCTTATCACGAATACTCACGGATTATGAAGCGACTCTTTTTAGCTATATTCATCCTCTTGTTGCTGGGAGCTTGCTCCCGCAGCGTGAAGTTTGACATCGACGGACTCCTCATCGAGAATGCCGCCAGCAAGGTATATCTTGTTGTGGAGGGTGCGACGATAGACACTCTGGCATCGGCGAAGGTGGGCACCGACAATAAGTTCTGCCTGCGTGGCGAAGTGGCAGAGCCTACAACAGCCTTTGTATGCGACGACAACGGCAACGCCCTGACCATACTCCTGCTGGAGGAGGCACAACTATATTTGCGACCCATACCAACGGGCGGCTACATTGCCGAGGGTGGCCCTATAAACGACACTTACAACTTCGTCATACAACGCCTCTCGGATGTTGCTATGCAGCTTGCCAAGCTGGACTATACAACCGAATATGCCAACGAGGAGTACGAATCGCTGATGTTCAAATATCAGGATATACTCTCTACGGCCATTCGCGACAACCTCGACAACCTTGTAGGCGTGGAGCTATTCCTCAGCCAGGAGTCGCGTGGTATGACCGCCGAGGATATGCGGGTACGCTTTGCACAGTTTTCACCCGAAATGCAGTCACTGTCGGCCATGCAACGCTTTGCCGAGTACATCGACATATATGCCCGCACGGAGATTGGCAACCGCTTTATTGATGTGGAGTTGCAGGCTATCTCGGGTGGCATATCATCACTCAGCGACGTATGTGGCAAGGGCAACTGGGTGCTGGTCGATTTCTGGGCTACATGGTGCGAAAACTACAACCGCGATATAGCGATGATGCGTGAGCTGTATGCCAAATATACATTGCAGGGCTTTGATATATGCAGCATATCACTCGACCGCGACCCCAATCGCTGGCGTACATTCATCGAACAGAACGATATGTTGTGGACAAACGCCATTGACAGCGTGGATGACAGCAAGACATCCATTGCAGAGACGTATGGCCTACAAACCATTCCCGCTAATTTCCTTATCTCGCCCGAGGGCGTAATTGTGGCCCGCAACCTCTATGGAGAGGTTTTACGGCACGAACTGGAACACATTTTCGGCGATTGCCTCTGCACGGATAATGCTGTAAAACAACAAGTTGCAAATAAATAGCAAAAACAAAATAAAAATTTTTCAAAAAATATTTGCACAAAAAGAAAATTCGCCGTACATTTGCACTCGCAATCAGTAAATGGCTCCGTAGCTCAACTGAATAGAGTACTTGACTACGGATCAAGCGGTTACAGGTTTGAATCCTGTCGGAGTCACTTGATTTTCAGGCGGTTATCGTAAGATGACCGCTTTTTTTGTTGTATATACTATGTCTTACGACAGGATTCTTCTGCTTGGGCGGTGTGGATATAGAAATCAATGAGTTACTCCGTAAATACAGCATAAGAGTGTAGGTTTATATATTTGAAAATATATCTCCTACTCTCTTATGCTTACACTTTGTGGTCATTGATTTCTGCATCGCAAACTCTGCGGACGCAGTTGAATAAATAATAATACAATTATTACTTTGTCGGAGTCACTTGATTTTCAGGCGGTTATCGCAAGATGACCGCTTTTTTGTTGTATATGCTATACCTAACGACAGGATTCTTCTGCTTGGGCGGTGTGGATATAGAAATCAATGATTTACTACCAAAACCAAATAATATGGTCTATTTAAGGTTTTTGGGTGGGAAATATCGCATCGTTTTTGTATCTTTGCTCATATGAACACTAAAATTTGATTAGATATGCTTGTAAAAGAGTTACAACCGAGCATCATCTGGGAGCAGTTTGATGCTATAACAAAGATTCCGCGTCCATCGAAGAAGGAGGGGCAGATTATCGAGTGGCTGATTGGCTTCGCAAAGCAGCACGGCCTGGAGTGGCAGCGTGACGATATTGGCAACGTAGTTATCCGCAAGGGTGCAACCGCCGGCTTTGAGAATCGTCAGACCATAATCCTGCAATCACATATGGATATGGTATGCGAGAAGAACTCAAACGTGGAATTCGACTTCGACAACGACCCGATACGCACCAAGGTTGATGGAGAGTGGGTCAAGGCCGAAGGCACTACATTAGGTGCTGACTGCGGTATAGGTATGGCGGCTGCATTGGCTCTGCTCATCGACCCTACTGCCGAACACGGCCCTATCGAGGCCCTCTTCACCGTTGATGAGGAGACCGGACTTACGGGTGCTTTCGAGCTGGGCGAGAATATGCTCACAGGACGATACCTTATCAACCTCGACTCGGAGGATGAGGGCGAGATATTTATCGGTTGTGCCGGTGGCGTTGATACCGTTGCGACATTCAGTTGCGAGAGAGAGGCTGCACCTGCCGGTTACAAGTTCTATCGTATGGATGTTGCCAACCTTCTGGGTGGTCACTCGGGCGACGACATCGACAAGGGACGTGCCAACTCAAACAAGATTGCAGCCCGCTGGCTCTACGAGATGCATGGGTTGTATGGCCTGCGACTGAGCCTTATGGACGGCGGCAACCTCCGCAATGCAATACCTCGTGAGGCGTATGCCATCGTAGGTGTTCCGGCAGATGTGACCACAGAGTTTGAGAAGAACTTTGCAGCATTTGCCGAGGATGTTAAGTTTGAGTTCCACGCAACCGAGCCTAACACATCGCTGACACTCATTCAGACCGACACCCCCGCCGAGGTGCTGACAGCAGATGTACAGCGTCGTCTGGTGGGTGCGTTGATAGGTCTGCCAAACGGCGTATTGGCGATGTCGATGGCTGTGGCCGGCCTTGTTGAGACCTCTACAAACCTCGCATCGGTGAAGTTCAAAGAGGGTGGCAAGGTTGTGGTAACCACTTCGCAGCGTTCATCGCTGGAGAGTGGCAAGAAGTGGGCTATGCAGAGTGTTGAGTCGGTATTCCTGCTGGCAGGTGCTGATGTTGAGCACTCTGACGGTTACCCGGGCTGGGCTCCCAACCCCGATTCTTGTCTGTTGCAGACAACCGTTGATAGCTACAAGAAACTTTTTGGCGTTGAGCCGAAGGTGCGTGCCATACACGCAGGTCTGGAGTGCGGTCTTTTCCTGGAAAAGTATCCACATCTGGAGATGGTGTCGTTTGGCCCGACAATCCGTGGCGTGCACTCGCCTGACGAGAGGTTGGATATCGCTTCGGTGGATAAATTCTGGATTCTGTTGAAGGATGTCATCAAGGCGATTTAAGCCCGACACTCCAAATAGATATTATATTGCACAAAAAGGTCGGTTTTTCCGACCTTTTTTGCTATATTTGTCATAAATGAAGAGATTACTTGTCATCATATCGTTGCTCATATCATTCACCGCCCCAGCACAAGAGGTGGCGGATGACTATATGAGATACAAGATTGACAACAGGGTCTATATCCTCGAACAGATAGAGCCCGACACCCTACTCTTCTATCGCGTGGCACAAAATCGCAGTGATAAGTTTCACTCACTGACGACCTACAACCTTTCGTTCGTTGATTATTCGCGTCGCGGCATAGACTACTTTGAGAGCCGCAACACTATTGACGGCATAAATCTGCGTTACAGGAACATCCCCATCATACGGCAGTTAGGTATCTCGGAAGAGTATTTCGGAGGCCTTACGAATGGCAATCAGGGCATAAGCGGAATGGCCGGCACGCAGGAGTTCTCGCAACTTGACGGCACGCCTCTCGATGGGGGCCGGGTGAGTTTATTCTTCACCGGCAAGGGCTATCTGGGAGGCTTGCGGGCATCGCTGCACTCCACGATGTCGCACGAGTGGTCTTTGTCGGCATACCTCGCAGCACGAGGCGGCAACGACCTCTACATCGATGGTGTATATAACGAATCGATTGATGCAGGAGTGCGTCTTACCAAGAATTTCGCGTCAGGGGCAATATTTTCGGTATTGTGCGTTTCGGGCATAGGCGAGAGAGGTCTGCGTACAGGCTCAACCGAAGAGGCATTCTCTCTGTCGGGCGACAACCTTTACAATCCGTTGTGGGGTCGCCAGGATGGCAGGATTCGCAACTCGCGAGTGCAGCGTGAGGCTGTGCCCTTCATCGTAGCAACCTATAACACCGCCATAAGCAATACAACAACAATGACACTGTCGGTGGGTGGAGATTATGGTAAAAGAGGAACTTCGTCGTTGGGCTGGTACGATGCTATGACACCACGCCCCGACAACTATCGCTATATGCCGAGCTACTTTACAGACTTCGCCTTGTCGGATGCCGTAGCCGAGAGGTGGCGTGTGGCAGATGAGAGATACACGCAGATAAACTGGAATGATCTCTACCGCACAAACGCTTTGTCAGCCAATGGTGCCGCCTACACTCTCGATGAAAGGGTGGAACGAATAGCACGGGGAGAGATGTCGTGGCGTATGCGTAGTGAATTTGGGCAAAATCTGACTCTGTCGTACGGTCTGCGAGGCTCTGTCAGCTCGTCACGCAACTATAAGCGGATGCTGGATATGCTTGGAGCCGATGAGTTTGTAGATTTGGACTACTATCTTTTAGATGACGACACCTACTCCAATATGTTGCAAAACGACCTGCGACACCCCGACCGACACATCAGCCAGGGCGACCGTTTCTCCTATGACTACACCATCACGACAGCCAACATAGCAGCCGAGGTGGAGTTTGAGTATCGTATGGATAGGTGGCGTATAGATGCTGACCTGATGGTCGGTAGCGATATCATAAGGCGTACCGGACACTACGAAAAGGAGATTTTTGCCGGCAACGGTTCGTATGGGCACTCCACGACGGCCCGCTTCACGCCCTACACGGCCAAGATTTCGGCCAGCTATCTCTTTTCGGTACAACATTTTCTTGATCTCCACACGATGATAGCCACCCGCTCGCCCTATGCCGACGATATATTCCTCAACCCGCAATACAACAATCGCATAGCGTATGACATCGCAACCGAAAAACTTTTCGCCGCAGAGGCTAATTACCGATACACTGCACCCAAAGTTAATGTTTCGCTATCGGCATACTTCCACTCTCGGAACGATGCTCGCCAGATGTTTCGCACCTACGACGACCTATCGGGCGAATATTGCGATGTGGAGGTGGAGGGCATCGGCACGATGAGTTATGGCATAGAGGCCGCCGCCGAGATACGCATAGGAAGATTTCTGCGTGCCGAACTTGCTGCGGCAGCTGAAAGGCATATCTACTCGCACAACCCGCTTGTAACACACTATTCGGACACTACAAACGAGATTATAAGCCTGCATAGTGAGAGTTTGATGGGTGACTGCGTGTTGGGCTCTCCGCAGATTGTCGGTATGGCGTCACTCACATATCTGAACTATAAGGGTTGGGCAGCGTCGTGCAGCGTGCAGGCCGCAGCACTGCGATATGCCAACGCCGACTTTATCCGTCGCACCGAACGTGTGCTTAATCAGGCTTCGATGTCGGAGGAGATTTTTCAAAAGTTCAACCATCAGCAACGGCTCGACGATGCCGTCACGATGGATATCTCGCTATCCCGCTGGTGGACGATAAGCAAGAAGAGGCGTATGCTGCGAGGAGGCAACCCCAGCCGCATCTCGGCTACGCTGTCGGTGAGGAATCTGCTCGGCAACAAAGACATCGTACGCAGCAGCTACGAGCCTTCACGCATACGCAACTACACCAGCGGCGGCAAGCGAATATATCTGCCGCAGGAGAATATCATAACCTATGCCTACCCGCGTAATATATACGCCGTTGTGACGTGGAGGTCTTAGGTTTGGTATTCTATTTGGCTATTTCTTGTAAAACCACTATCTTTGCACCTTGAATTATAAAAGAGAGTACTATGGCAGGGTCTAATTTTGTTGATTATGTGAAAATTTTTGCTCGTTCAGGACACGGCGGTGCTGGTTCAAGCCACTTCCGCAGAGAGAAGTTTGTGGCCTTTGGCGGTCCTGACGGAGGCGATGGCGGCAAGGGTGGCAGTATCATCCTGCAAGGCGACAAGCAGTATTGGACTCTGATTCACCTCAAATATCAGCGTCACCAGTTTGCCGAGGATGGCGAGGGAGGACACGGAGCCCGTTCTTCGGGCAAGGATGCTCCCGACATCATCATTCCCGTACCTCTCGGAACGGTTGCACGCCGTCTGGTGGAGCAGGAGGATGGCTCGACTACGATTGAGTATGTGGGCGAGGTTACCGAACACGGCGAGAAGCTCACTCTGCTGAAAGGTGGTCGCGGAGGTCTGGGTAACTGGCACTTCAAGAGTGCTACGAATCAGGCTCCACGCTACTCACAGCCCGGCGAGGAGGGTGACGAGGGTGCTTTCATACTGGAGTTGAAGGTGCTTGCTGATGTGGGTTTGGTAGGCTTCCCGAATGCGGGCAAGAGCACTCTGCTCTCGGTGGTATCGGCAGCGAAGCCCAAGATTGCGAACTACGCCTTCACTACACTGGAGCCCAACCTGGGTATTGTGGAGGTACGCGACCATAAATCGTTTGTTATGGCCGACATCCCCGGAATCATTGAGGGAGCACACGAGGGCAAGGGTCTCGGAACGCGTTTCCTGCGACATATAGAACGTAACTCGGTGCTGTTGTTTATGGTGCCGGCCGACAGTGATGACATCGCAAAGGATTACGAGATTCTGCTGGGCGAATTGACACAATACAACCCCGAACTATTGGACAAGGAACGTCTGCTAGCTATCACAAAGTGCGATATGCTGGACGACGAGCTGATTGAGCAGATGCGACCACACCTGCCCGAGGGTATTCCGTCGGTCTTTATCTCATCGGTATCGGGACTCAACATCCAGCGTCTGAAAGATATGCTCTGGGAGGCGTTGCAGAAGTAATATTATTCGGAAAAATATTGAAGATAGCCGGGCTGAAGAGGTCCGGTTATCTTTTTTTTTGTGGAATAACACATTTTTTTGATGTATATATACATCAATGCCCTACCCTGCGATTTTTTTGAAAAAATTTTGCTTTGAAAATTTGGTTTATAAAATAAACTACTTTATATTTGCAAAGGATTTGAGGATGATTGGTAGTGAAACGCACGCCAGAACCGCAAATCGGAGATATAAAAAAAACATCAACTAATACAATTATTTTTATGAACAACACAAAACTTTCAGAGGCACAGAGTTTAGAACTCATTACCTCAATGATTCAGGATTCACGCAAGCGTCTGGCCCAGAATTCGGGAACACCCTTCCTTGTATGGGGCTACATCACCGTTGCAGTATCGGTTTTTGAGTACTTCGTCGTAGCTAACGGCTGGTCTTGGATGTGGGCGTGGATGTGGTTCGCCATTCCTCTGCTCTGCGGACCAATAATGATGCTTGTAATACGCAAGCAGGAGACGGGTGCAAAGAACCTCATCGACCGCACAATATCGGCTATGTGGAGTGTGCTGGGCATATCAACACTCTTTCTCTATCTGCTGGCCGTAGCCTACGGAGTATCGCTTTTCTCGCTTATAGTGCTTGGGATGAGTATCGGAACTCTTACGAGTGGCATCGTACTGCGCGAAAACGCAACCAAATGCTGCGGAGCCTTTGCAATGCTCGCCTCTGCCATCTTCCCGCTGATGCACATCTTCAAGTGCGGAGAACCTGCGACGCAGATTCTCATCTTTGCAGCGATTTTCGTTGTTATGATGATAATCCCCGGACATATCCTCAACTACAAAACCAAAAAGAGATAGTCCGATGTTGCGAGAACTGAATCCACTACTGCACTCAGAGCTGCGTCTGGCCATAATGTCGATACTCATAAGTGTCGAGAGTGCCGATTTCGTCTATCTGCGTGAGCAGACGGGGGCTACGGCAGGCAACCTGAGTGTGCAGATTGATAAGTTACAGCAGGTGGGATATATCGCGGTAGAGAAGGGTTTCAACGGCAAGAAGCCCCGTACCACCTGTGCCATCACCGAGCAGGGCGTCGCTGCCTTTACCGAGTATGTCGATGCACTGCGATCCTATATAGGGAAAGGGTTGTGAGAATTTCCGGCAAAAAACAATAGAGGCTACTCAAAAATGAGTAGCCTCTATTATTTTGACCTAAACTCTAATTATGCCAAAGCATTTACGTGCAATGCCAATGAGCTCTTCAAGTTAGCAGCCTTATTCTTGTGAATAATGCCGTGCTTTGCCAACTTATCAAGCATTGAGCATACCTTTGGAAGAGCTGCAACAGCGGCTGCCTTCTCGGTTGTGTTACGCAAAGCCTTCACAGCGTTACGAGCAGTCTTATGATAAAGACGGTTGTGAGCACGCTTTGTTACGGTCTGACGAATTCTCTTCTTTGATGACTTGTGATTTGCCATAGTTCTAATTTGTTTTATTTTTTACTTTTATTGTTTTCTTTTCTCTTGCCCACCCTCTCTGCCGGCAGGCGTTGCACACCTTGAGCCTCTGGCTCCGGGACCACGTAAGTCCCCAAAATCTTTTACCGCTGTCAAATGGTTTTACAACCATAAGTCGTAGCCCATAGGAGAGTCGAACTCCTCTTTCAAGAATGAAAATCTTGCGTCCTAACCGATAGACGAATGGGCCTTACCACTATCGCCACCTCTCTCAAGGGGGCATTTAGCGGTGCAAAGGTAAATAAAAAAATGTAAATTACAATAGTTCAGTGCAAAAAAAGTGCGACAAAGTAGTTACTCTGCCGCACATAGAATCAATATTCAGGTTTTGCTTATTTGTGTGCATCGATAGCGTCACATATTCTGTTGAATACCTCTTCGAGGGTTCCCACACCATTCACTGATACATACTTATTCTGCTTTGCATAGTGTTCTGCGACAACCTCGGTCTGCTCACGATAGATAGCAATACGATTGCGGATAACCTCCTCCGATGCATCATCGGCACGACCCGAATCCTTGCCTCGCAACAGGATTCTCTTGACGAGCTCCTCCTCCGGAACATCCATATATATCATAACCGTTACCGAGAGGCCATCCTCGGCCAGCATAGCATCGAAGGCCTCGGCCTGTGCTGTGGTGCGAGGGAAGCCATCAAAGATATTGCCAACAGCATCACGATGCTCCGACATATAGTTACGCACCATTGATATAACAATTGAGTCGGGGGCAAGCTGTCCCGCAGCGATATACTCCTGCATACTCTTACCCAACTCCGTTTGACGAGCAATTTCGCCTCGTATAACCTCACCCGTAGAGATATGGTTGATATTATACTTCTCCTTAATCAGCGCCGCCTGCGTACCCTTGCCGCAGCCCGGTGCTCCAAACAAAATTATATTCAGCATAATGTTTCGTAGTTTTTCTTATCTGCTCCATCTGACACTACAAGAGCAGACTTCAACCTAACCGACGCCAAAATTACAAAAATATATGCAAAAAACAATCTTTCAAAGTCGCTTTTTCTCCGCAGGGTATCCTTATATGCGAAATTATCACTACCTTTGATTGAATATTTACCCAGCACAGAATGAAAAAGAGCATATTGATAATATATGGATTGGCAGCTATGGTGGCTACGGCTTGCCGTAGTGATGTGGAGCCTGTTGTTGTCACCGGATATATAGCGGCAGGCAGCGACGATACGGCAATCATCATCTCGCACCCAGACAGCCTGCTGCCCGTACGCATAGCCATAACCGATGCAACGACAATCTCCGGCGGAGAACTCGTGGCAGGAAATATCGCCGAGGTGATATATGTCCCAACCGAGGAGAAAAAGGGTGTCGTACTGCCCAAGGCATTGCAAATTACGGCCGACAAGACCTTTCCGCGAGCCTTAGGTCGCTGGGCATCACGCGAGGATCAACGACCAAAGATAGATATCGAACTCCTTGCTGACGGCACTATCAAACAGTTCTCGCCTACCGACATTCTCACATATAGCTCGTGGCGACTCACCGGCGAAGAGGATATGATTGAACTGCGTGGCACGCTATCGCTGCCGCCCGAACGTAAAAAAGAGAAGAAAAAAACAGCGTCCGATGCCGAGCTTACCCCGCCATCAAGACGCTTAAAGTCATTTTGTATTACTGCCGAGATAGGCATTGACGGCAACCGTCGCACACTTATCATCACCTCCACAAAGAGCCGCAAAGCGAAGCTCTACTTTGTCGAGGAGCAGTAGCCTACTCCTGATTACTCCTTAAATCCCTGTGCTCGCAGATTGATGTCGCTACCATCGGGCGTCACGAGATATGCACCCGCAGTCTCGCGTGTGATATGACCGATGATATCGACCAGACCAAGACGCATAACCTGCTCCTGCATAGCGAGTGGCACGGTAAACAACAACTCATACTCCTCGCCACCATTCAGTGCCGCCACTACGGGGTCGGCGTGCATCTCCTCGGCCAGAGCCGTGGTCTGCTTGGCAATGGGAATACGGTCAAGATAGATGCGTGCACCGCACTTCGCCGCCTTGCAAATCTGCAAGACCTCACTTGACAGGCCATCCGATATATCAATCATCGATGTAGGCACAATCTTCTCCTCGGCCAGCACCTCTATAATATCCTTGCGTGCACGAGGCTTCAGATAACGCTGCAACAGATACTCATAGCCCTTGAACTGCGGCTCGGGATGCTCCATATCGTGCAGGACACGCTTCTCGCGTTCCAAAAGCTGCAAACCCATATATGCTGCACCAAGATTACCCGTGATGCAGATAAGGTCGTTGAACTGTGCACCACTGCGATAGGTTATGGCCTTACGCTTGGCACGACCTACGGCTGTGATGTTGATGACAAGGCCCGTCATCGACGCCGAAGTGTCTCCTCCAACCAAATCTACACCCAGCTCATTGCAGGCGAACTCGATACCCTCGTAGAGGTCTTTCAGAGCCTCGACCGACATCTTCGACGATACGCCCAGCGAGATTGTAATCTGCTCTGGGATGGCATTCATTGCCAGCACATCACTCACGCCAACGGTCACGGCCTTGTAGCCGAGGTGTTTCAGCGGGAAGTAGGTCAAATCGAAATCGATGCCCTCCAACAGCGTGTCGGTCGTCACTACCACTGCATCATCACGCCCTGCGGCGATAACGGCAGCATCGTCACCCACACCCTTCAATGTTGATTTGTTCTTCGGCTGAAAACCCTCGGTAAGGTGGTCAATCAGACCAAACTCGCCCAACTCGGCAATCTCGGTACGCTTCTTATCACTCATAATGGAAATATTTTTGGCAAAAGTAATAAAAAATCTTCTCGGTTTCGTCTTTTTCGCTATTTTTAAGTCTTATAAGCAAACGGCCGTTGGAAACATAAGATAGGGTAATAAGTTGTGCCGGGCCACCTCTTCGGGGGTGGCTCACTTTATTATTCCACTACCCTCTCGGCATATTTGCGTGAGACGGGGAGTGTTATGTCGG
>JAFNXQ010000041.1 GCA_017383445.1 Alistipes sp. | reverse complement strand
TCGAAGATTCAGCCTTACGTTACATTGCAGAACTTCATCACTTGGACAAAATATTCAGGTTATGACCCCGAGGTCAGCCAGCATACATCTGCAACATCAATGGGTATCGACTGGGGTACTTATCCCAACGTACGCACCGTTGTCGTAGGTCTTAATGTTAACTTCTAAAAATAAGGAGAATACGATATGAAAAAGATATTTATTTTAGCCAGCCTGTTCGGTCTTGGAGTGATGCTCTCTTCTTGCGAGTTGGACAAGTTCCCCGAGACGGGCTATAATGAGGGTAATGTCGAGGCTCCCGAGGGCGAAGAGAACGAAAACGCCATTACCAAGAAAGAGGACCTCGCCGGTTTGCGTACTGCAATGTACGACTACCTGCGTGATGGATTCCAGGATGCCAACTACAAGCATCTGACTGCCGGTGCTTGCCGCGCTGATGACGCTTATGGTGCAGGCGATAGCGGTAAACCAACAGAGGTTGAGGCCAACACATTTACATCTGACAATGAGTTCCCCAGCACATTCTGGACAGGATTCATGAGTGGCGTAAGCAGTGCTAACGCTGTGATATGCAACCTTGACGCCGTATTGGCAAATGACCCGGGTCTTACACAGGCCGAGTACAACCAGTGGAAGGCAGAGGCATTGTGCGTACGTGCTTATATGTGGTTGCTTATGACTCAGTATTTCGGTGATATTCCTATGCTGACAGCCATTCCTCCCGCAATCAACGCCGACAACGTAGAGGAGGTATATCCTCTCTACTTCCCACAGCGTGTTGATGCTGCGACTCTGAAGACTCAGTTGGAGGCAGACCTGGCATTCGCTTGTGAGCATGCACCCGATCCAATGAGTGTCGAGAGAGATTTTGCAAGCAAGGGCTTTGCACAGTACCTCGTTGCAAGAATGTACTCATTGAAGCAGTATCGCGACTGGAACAAGGTTAAGGATGCTTGTGAGGCTATCGAGGGTATGGGTTATGAGCTCGCTGCCAACTATGCTGACCTGTGGCAGTTTGACCTGGATGCACAGACTGCAATGCACAACAATACAGAGTCTATCTTTGAGGCAGGTAAGGATAACACAGCCAATGGTAACTGGTTCTTTATGATGTTCTGGCGTAACCATTTCAAGCCAGAGGATTCATTCAGCTGGATTAAGTGGTGTACTCCTACCCGCAACCTTGCAGAGGCTTACGACGCAGAGGGTGATACCGAGCGTAAGAACATCTCAATCCGTTGGGATAAGTGCGACTGGGAGCAGTATTATGCAAAGGACAACTACGCATTTATGGGTAAGATTCCTACCAACATCACCGTTATCTATCACGCACGTCTGGCTGACGTTCTCCTGCTTCACGCAGAGGCTCTGGCTAACCTGGGTGATGCAACAGGTGCTATGAAGCTGGTTAACCGCGTACGTAGCCGTGCGAAGATTGCAGCTCTTCCGGAGAACGTTGCAGTTGAGGATGCAAAACTCTACGTTTTGAACGAGCGTCGTCTGGAGCTTGCTTATGAGGGACACCGCTACTTCGACCTTATGCGTTTCGGTGACGACTACTCAATGTTGAAGGAGGTTCACGATGGTGGTAATATCAAGAGCTCTGCTCACTACGACGAGTGGTTCGCAGTTCGCGTTCCTTTGACCGACCAGCGTGTTTTGATGCCTATTCCTACATCAGTATTGGATGAGAACCCCAATATTGAGCAGAATCCTGGTTACTAATCATTTCATTGATTTACAAAAATGATGAAGATTAATAAAAACCTGTTTTGGGCCGTAGCACTCCTGCTTGTTGCAGGATGTGCTTCGTGCTCCAACAAGTCAGAGGAGGAGAACAACAACACTGATACTCCTCCCGCTCCGGTAGAGAAGGCCGATGTTGAGGCTTATATCACATCGCAGAGCCTTGCCTACACGTTTACGAATCTTACTGCGGAGTTTGCATCGGTAACGATGTCTCCAACGAAGATTACGCTTGACCCATCTGTACAGTATCAGGAGATTGACGGCTTTGGTGCTGCCTTGACAGGCTCATCATGCTACAACCTTATGAAGATGAGTGCCGAGGATCGTACAAAGTTCCTCAAAGCCACTTTCGACCCTATTGAGGGTATGGGATACAGCTTTATTCGTATGCACATCGGAGGCTCTGACTTCTCGATGGACGAATACACATGCTGCGACCAGCCGGGTATCGAGTTTTTCGAGATTCCTGCTATCGAACGTGATGGCATCTGGCCCGTACTGCGTGAGATTATGCAGATTAATCCCGACTTGAAGATTATGGGTTCGCCCTGGTCTTGCCCTCGCTGGATGAAGGTTAATCCCGACGATATGCATTCGGAGTGGAATCGCTGGACAAGTGGTCGTCTGAATCCTAAGTACTATGCCGACTATGCCGAGTATTTCGTACGCTGGGTACAGGAGATGGAGGCAGAGGGTTTCCCAATCTTTGCTATCACAATGCAGAACGAGCCTTTGAACAAGGGTAACTCAATGTCGTTGTATATGCCTTGGGAGGATCAGCTGGCATTCATCAAGCACCTCGGTCCCGCATTCGAGAAGGCAGGTATCGACACCAAGATTCTGCTTTTCGACCACAACTACAACTACGACAATAAGGCTGGACAGGAACGCTATCCGCTTAAGATATTCGCTGATGCCGAGGCTTCAAAGTATGCCGATGGTTCGGCTTGGCACAGCTATGGCGGACACGTTTCGGAGTTGGATTACATCAACGAGATGGCCCCCGGCAAGTCAATCTACTTTACCGAGGCTTCAATCGGAACGTGGATTGCTGACGGAACATGGGATGGCGTGTTGAAGGCTTGTATCCTTAATGATTTTGAGCATAACTTCCTCGGCGTGCTGTCACGCAATTGTAGCGGCGTCATCATGTGGAACCTGATGCTCGATAACGATCGTAAGCCCTATCGTTCAGGTGGTTGCTCTACTTGCTTTGGTGCTGTAGAGATTAACAAC
>JAFNXQ010000040.1 GCA_017383445.1 Alistipes sp. | reverse complement strand
CTCCTAATAATCGTCACTCTGAGGAGGGCAACGCCCGACGTGAGAGTCTTTTATTGTGTCGAGAGTATCTCTCTTTACCACCTTTTGGAATTACCACCTTGCAAGTGGTTACCTGCAATAGAGCATTACTCTTTCATACCACCTTTTGGTGGCAAAAGGTGGAGCCAAAACCACTGCGAGAAGTGTTGTCGGGACATAATATGTGGTTATGCTAAAATGGATGCAAGCACTTTTACTTCGTGAAAAGGTCTCCATTTTTTAACGCATAACCCCATATTCTGCCTCTCTCCGCCACCACTTCGGTCGCAGAGAGTTTTTCCTTCATCTTTAAGCCTGCGTAGCAGGAGTAACCGACGCCAAACCGAGAGCAATCAAACTTGTTTGAATTGCCGAGGTGCGAAGGAGGAAAAGCCTGTGAAACAGGCTTAACAGAGTAACAGAGTAACAGAGTAACAGAGTAACAGGGGTGTTACTACTTGTTACTCCTGTTACTGTTTGTTACTGTTTGTTACTTTTTGTTACTCGTTCCAAACAAAAAAGCGGTCGGGAGTGACCCCAACCGCCCATAACTATCTATCAAGCTGCCGCCCTACTCGGCAACGGCGAACTTGAAGCCCTGAATCTTGTTCCAGTCGCCTCGTGTGAAGTCGGGGAACTTGACAGGCATACTGTTGTGCTTTGCCGATGTACCCGACAACTCACCTACGCAGCTCCACTCGGCAGCATCATAGACATCCTGGTCCAGAGGCAGACCATTCTGCAAGCAATATACAAGACGATAGTCCATAACGAAGTCCATACCGCCGTGACCTCCTACTCGGCGAGCCTTCTCCTCAATCTCCTGATGAATGGGGTGCTTGTAGTAACGCATAAGAGCATCGAACACCTCACGCGACACGAAGCCGTGATAGCTTGTATGGGGAGCCGAGGGGTGAACATCAGCCGGGAGCTGACCCTCGTCAAAGGTGAAGCCCTCAACGGGATACTTGTTTGCGAAGCCCTTCGAACCGGTAATCTGATAGAGGCGGTTATAGGGACGCGGAGTATATACGTTGTGCTGAATCTCAATGGTCTGACCCTGCTCGGTGCGGATAAGGGTGTGTGTATGGTCGCCGTTGGCGAACTCATCGACACCCATCTTCTCCTTGGCAAGCTCCAGGCCTACAACCGACTTGGTATCCATAGCCACGAGGTGTGTGAGGCGGTTGCCTCGGTGAATGTTAAGCACCTGACATACAGGGCCGAAGCCGTGTGTAGCGTAGTTGTCGCCACGATGCTTCTGGTTGAAGTCCAGACGCCAGTTCTCGTAGTAGATATCCCAGTGTGGGCGGAGGTTGTGGATATAGGCACCCTCGACGTGCAGAATCTCGCCAAACAGACCCTGCTGTGCCATATTGAGAGCTGTCATCTCAAAGAAGTCGTAGCAGCAGTTCTCCAGCATCATACAGTGGCGGCGTGTACGTTCCGAGGTATCAACCAGCTGCCAGCACTCCTCAACATTGACTGCCGCAGGAACCTCCACAGCCACGTGCTTGCCGTGCTCCATAGCATATACGGCGATAGGCACGTGATTAACCCAGTCGGTGCAGATGTAGATAAGGTCGATATCATCTCTCTCGCAGAGAGCCTTGTAGCCCTCACGACCCGTATAGGCATCAGCCTTGGGGAAGCCCGCACGGTCCAAAATAGCCTGCGAAGAGGCTATGCGGTCGGCCTCGACATCGCACAAGCCCTTAATCTCCACGCCCTCGATATGCACGAAGCGTTCAACAGCACCATAACCACGGCCACCAAGACCTACGAAGCCCACTCTAACCACGGGGATAGGGTCGGCAGCATAGCCCAGCATAGACTCCTGACCCGGAGCACGCTGTGGCTCGTCAAAGACAATCATACCATTCTCGAAAGAGTAGTTGTCGCCCGCAATCTTCACGCTGTGACCACAACCCTGCAAAGCCACCACAGAGAGCAGCAATGCACATACAGTAAAAAGAGGATTAAGTTTCATAATAGGTTATAACTGTTTTGTAATATTTTCGTCAAAGGTAAGCATTTTTCGCCATTTATCCAAACCCCGCAAGCCCTTTACAGCAGCTTCTTCTTTGAGGGTATGACAACAAAGTCCTTCAAATAGAAGGGCTCAAAATAGGCAATATCCTCCTTCTCGCCGCGTTGCAGTTTCTCCTCGGCCAGACGTGCAAGACCACGAGCCGAAGGCACCACATTGGCATAACGCACATCCGACAGCACCTCGCAGCACTTGGCAGCTCCATTGCCGAAGATAATCATCTGACGCTTCTCACGCCACGCCTGAAAGCTCTCCGCCGTAACCACCTCGGCACTCACCTCCGAGAGAGACTCTCCCTCGGCCGAGAATATCTGCGTATATACCTCCATACGGCGTGCATCGACCATAGGACAGAGGTACGACTCCTCCCAGCCCTCAATGGGCAGGATACCCGCCTCGTGGTCCTCACGGGCCACCTCGACAAGAGCATCCAGCGACCCCACCGACACCAATGGTATGTTGAGTCCGTAGCACAGGCCCTTGGCGAAGCTCACACCTATACGCAGACCTGTATATGAGCCGGGACCTTTGCCCACAGCCACAGCGTCCAGCTCGTCGGCACGGACATCGGCCTCGCGGAGCATCTCCTCGACAAATACGGCGACTTTACCGGCGTGGTCGCGACCCTCATCACTCTCACGCAGAGAGATTATCTCGCCATCGCGGGCAAGACCCACCGAACAGATGTCGGTACCGGTTTCTATGCAAAGTATTAGTGACATATATTGATTAATTCTTCTATATCAACCCATAATGCTGCAACGCAGCCTCTATGCCGTCATCATCCACCGACAGCGTAACATAGTCGGCCACGGCCTTCAACTCCTCGCAGGCATTGCCCATAGCAACACCCACACCTGCATCCCTCACCATAGGCACATCGTTGCCGCCGTCGCCAAAGGCCATAGCCTCCCGCAGCGACAAGCCGTAGTACTCCATAACCTTGCTGATACCCACCGACTTATCAACACCACGCAGGTTGATATCCATAAAGGTCTCTATCCAGCGTGAGGCGACACATTCGGGTAGCTCGGGCATAATCTTCGCCTCGATGTCGGCGTCAATGTAGGGGCACATCTGCAAGACGGGTTGCGTAGCGACAATCTCCCTCAAATCGGCCACCGCAGGCTCTATGGCAATCATATCGGCAATCGTACGCACTCTGTCGCCTATGTGGCTCACGAAGATATCCTCGTGCGTCATCACAGCCGACTGAAAGCCATACTCCCTCTCCAATGCCCACACCTTCTCGACCACCTCGCGTGGGAAGGCCCTCTCGAAGATAACCTCACCCTCGGCAGTGATGCAGTAGCTGCCATTGACCGTAATGTAGCCATCAACCTCGATATCCCTAACCACCTCGGTATGACGCATCAGACGCCCCGTAGCGATAAATACCTTGATGCCCTGCTCACGCAGACGTACTATGGCACGACGTGCAGATGAGGGCACGGTGTGGCTCCGAAAGCTTACTAACGTACCGTCTATATCGAAAAATACGGCTTTGATACTATGGTTGTTCATCTCTTACTGCTGGTGTTACGGCAACGGCTTACAGCGATTGCTGTCGTGCTATTTATAGCGTTTCATCGCCTTGTCCATCTCTCGCTTGGCGTCATTCTCCTTGAGGTACTCACGCTTGTCGTATGCCTTACGGCCACGAGCCAGGCCGATAACCACCTTGGCATAACCCTTCTCGCTGAGGAACAGACGCAGACCCACCACCGTCAGGCCCTTGTCCTGAAGGCTGCGTTGCAACTTGTTCAGCTCCTTGCGTTGCAGCAGGAGCTTTCTATCACGCTTGGGCGTGTGGTTGTTACACGTACCCCAGCCATACTCCGCCACATTCATACCGCGTATCCAGAGCTCGCCTCTATCGAAGTAGCAATAGCAGTCGGTCAGCGAGGCCTTGCCCAGACGTATGGACTTAATCTCGGTGCCGACAAGCACAATACCTGCCACATACTCCTCCAGAATCTCGTAGTCGAAGGTGGCACGCTTGTTTCGTATGTTTATGTTTTTATAATCAGCCATATTCCTATTACAACTTCCTCTGGCACTCTTTTTGCCACTTTCGGTGTGGCAGGGCCGGATAAAGGTAACTAATTCTTTTATCTTTTGATTGTTTTACAACACATCTTTCTGTTTATTTTCTGTTTGCACACGGTATGCGTCGCAAGGCGTGTACGCCTCCGGTCTCTGCCCTTTTTTGCCTGACCGTGCTCCTCGTTACAGTATCAGTCGGCGGCTCAGCTTGGCAAGAGTCAGCTTGGTCTTGTTCAGGCGGTTGAGTATCTTCATAACCTCTGCCTCCTCTTCGTCCGTCAGCTCCTCCTGCAACCTCTGATGCTGTGCCCTTATCAGGCGGTCGATAACCTTCGACTGATAAATCATAATCACCTTCGGCACACCCGCCGCCAGAAGCTCCACCTCCGACTCAACGTGCACCTCCTTGCGTCGCCACAAATCACTTGCCACATAGTTATCGTCCGACGTGAGCAGATCCACCGCCACATCGCACACCTCCGGGAGGTAGTGATTGACAAAGTGTTGCTGCGGTATCTCCTCTCCCACACCGCTGCGTTGCCACAGCTCGTAGTAGGTCTTATACAGCTCTCTGAGGGCCTTGTCCTGCAACTCTATCTTATCTCTGTCGAGTGTGTTGAAGATGTACTCCGCTACATTTATCGGCACATAGGTCTTACCCTCCTTCTGCTCGAAGTACTTATGTCCCGACTTCAACAGATACTTGACTATCTCCCTCTCCAGTGTATCCTCGCCACTGCCGCCCACAGGGCTGCCCTGTACATTGACCTCCACAGCCTGCTCCTCGCGTATGAGAGCCTGCTGACGGCGTACAAACTCCATAGACTCCTTGTCGGCCGTCTTGCTCACACGGCGACGTGCCACCTCGCTGATAAGCACATTCTCGTCGGCATCCATAATGCGGGCACACTCCTTGGTGAATACCGAACGCTGTATAGCATCCTCGACAAGGGCTATCGACCCAACCATATCGGCTATAACCTCACCGATACGTATAGGGTCACCTGCGGCATCCTTCATCAGCAGTTTGGCCTTAAACGAGAGGAAATCCTCCTCGTGGGTGCGTATGTACTCCTGTACCTCGTCGGCCGTATGACTGCGGGCAAACGAGTCGGGGTCCTCTGGCTCGGGCAGAAGCACCACTCGCACATTCATACCCTCCTTCAGGATGATATCAATACCTCGCAGCGAAGCCTTCTGTCCCGCAGGGTCACCGTCGTAGATGATTGTAATGTTACGCGTGAAGCGATGCAGCAACTGCACCTGCTCAACGGTCAGCGACGTACCCGACGACGAGACAACATTCTCTACACCAGCCTGATGCATCGAGATAACATCGGTGTAGCCCTCGACCATAATCACCGCATCGTGCTGCTGAATGGCTCGCTTGGCGAAGTAGAGGCCATACAGCTCGCGTCGCTTGTTGTATATCTCACTCTCGGGCGAGTTCTGATACTTTGCCACCTGCTTGTCGGTACGCAGCGTACGACCACCAAAACCCACTACACGGCCCGATATGTTGTGTATGGGGAACATCACGCGGTCGCGGAAGCGGTCATACAGACGGCCGTCACTCTCGCGTTTAAGCGAAAGACCCGTCGAGAGCAGAAACTCCTCCTTGTATCCCGCCTGCAATGCCGCAATCGAGAGGTCATCACCACGCGACGAGCAGAAACCCAGACCGAATTTGCGGATAGTAGCATCGGTAAAACCACGCTTCTGCGAGAAGTAGGAGATACCCACTGCACGTCCTTCGCTATTGCCCGTGAGGTACTTGGCGAAATACTCCGCTGCCCAGCCATTCAGGGCGAACATACTCTCGCGGTTGTCGTTGCGACGCACATCTTCCTCGGTGAGGGCCTTCTCCTCGACCTCGATGCCGTAGCGTTTTGCCACCACCTTCAACGCCTCGGGGTAGGAGATACCCTCCTGCTCCATAACGAAGGTCACGGCATTGCCTCCCTTGCCACATCCGAAGCACTTATAGACACCCTTCGATGGTGATACCATAAACGAGGGGGTCTTCTCCTGATGGAAAGGACAACACGCCTGATAGTTCACGCCTTTGCGTTTAAGCGTGACATAGTCGCCAATAATCTCGACGATATTGGCAGCGGCATAAATTCTATCTACGGTCTGACGGTCAATCATAGCCTACAAAGATACGATAAATTAATCAATATTTCAAATTTTATCACTATCTTTGCGACCGACTATTATATATATAATGTAATATGCACAAATCAGGATTTGTTAATATCATAGGGAACCCCAATGTGGGTAAATCAACGCTGATGAACGCCTTGGTGGGCGAACGCCTCTCGATTATCACATCGAAGGCACAGACCACGCGTCACCGCATTATGGGCATCGTCAATGGCGAGGACTTTCAGATTGTATATTCCGACACTCCGGGAATCCTGAAACCCGCCTACAAGTTGCAGGAGTCGATGATGAACTTCGTCGAGGGTGCGGTAGATGACGCCGACGTGATACTCTACGTAACTGACACTGTGGAAGACAGCACTCGACAGGAGAGCATAGTCAGCCGCATAGCCCACAGCGGAATACCTACCATAGTGGTAATCAACAAGCTGGACCTCACAACACCCGACCGCTTGGAGGAGATAGCCTCACGCTGGGCGGAGCATCTGCCCGAGGCGGTAATCATACCCTGCTCGGCAAGGGAGAAGGTAGGTATAAACGGCGTGCTGGCGGCTATTCTGGAACGCCTGCCCGAGGGTGAGCCATTCTACGACAAGGATACACTGACTGACAAGACGCTGCGTTTCTTCGCCTCGGAGATTATCCGCGAGAAGATACTCTTGAACTACGACAAGGAGATACCCTACTGCTGTGAGATTGAGATAGACACATACAAGGAGGAGCCTACAATCGACCGCATATCGGCAACGATATATGTTGCCCGCCAGTCACAAAAGGGCATCGTCATAGGCCACAAGGGCGAACGACTGAAGAAGGTGGGACAGCAGGCGAGAATTGATATGGAGCAGTTCCTCGGCAAGAAGGTCTTTTTGCAGCTCTTTGTGAAGGTGCAGGAGGACTGGCGTAACAACACCCGACAGTTGCAGCGATTCGGGTATGAGCAGAAATAACGCACCAACACACTTTTTGGGGTATTTTTGCGTTAGACAAAACAGATGATGTTCGGCAAAAACATACGGCAATGGATAGCGAGGGCGGCACTCTCGCTGGTGCTGTTATGCTCTTTTACGCACGCCTCGGCACAGTACGACAAGGAGTATTTCTACTATATGGGCCGTCACTTTATGATGAACGACGACTACTATCAGGCCATACGCACACTGAACGTACTGCTCCGCTTCGACGAGGATGCTCACGAGGGTTACTTCCTGCGAGGCATCGCCAAGTACAACCTCGAGGACCTGCTCGGTGCCGATGCCGACTTCACCACCGCCATAGAGAAGAACCCCGTATTTACGAAGGCTTACACCTACCGAGCCATCACGCGTTCGCGATTGGGTAACTACGACGACGCATTGCAGGACTTCCATCAGGCCATAGAGCTGCGTCCCGACCTGCCGGGCCCCTATTACAGCCGAGGTGTCACACGCCTGCTCAACAAGCAGTACAAGGAGGCTATCGAGGACTTCGATATGTTCCTGCGAAAGGAGAAGAAGGTTGCCGATGCCTACGTCAATAGAGGTGTTTGCTACCTGCAACTGCATGATACTGTGCGTGCCTACGAGGATTTCGGCACAGCCATACGCACCAACCGCGAGGACCCCAACCCCTACAATCGCCGTGGTGCCCTGCTTATGGAGCAGCAGCGATATGCCGAGGCCGAAGAGGACCTCAACACAGCCATACGTCACGACTCGACATACCTTCTGTCGTTCTTCAACCGAGCATTGGTCTATAACTACACCAACCGACCCTTGCTGGCCCTCAGCGACTTCGACCACGTCATAGCTCTGGACTCTACATCGTCGCTGACATACTTCAACCGTGCCATATTGCGTCAGCAGATTGGCGACTACAACCGTGCCCTGGAGGACTACAACCGCGTGGCACACTACTCGCCCGACAACGTGCTGGTGTATTACAATCGTGCGGGTCTGCACCTGCAACTCGGCGACCTTACGCACTCCACCGAGGACTATACGCGTGCCATAGAGCTATACCCCGACTTCGCCAACGCCTACCTCGGCCGTAGCCACGTACGTCTGATGATGGGCGATAGAAAGGGGGCTTCGGCAGACCACCGCGTGGCACAACGCAAGATAGCCGAGTATAAGGAGAGGCTCATCGATACCACCTACTCAATCTATGCCGACACCACGCAACGCTTCGACAAGCTGCTCTCGTTTGAGGCTCGCCTGACGCGTAACTTCGAGAGCCGTGCCGAGCAGTCGGGAGCCACCATCGAGGGCGATATGCACCTGCTGCCACTCTATAAGTTCACGCTTATCGAGGCCGACTCGGCTCTCACAGCCACCCGCAAGGCATACCACGCCCAACGCCTCATAGACTTTGAACAGCGTCTTGACGACAAGCGTATGATACTCTCACGCCATCAGAGCAACCTCTCGCCCGACTCGCTTGTAGCGATGGACAGAGCCATAGCCCAGCGTCAGATGAAGGAGAGCTCATCGTGGCTGCTCTACTTCCAGCGAGCTATCACACAGTCGCTTATCAAGCAATATACCAACGCCGTGGCGACCCTCTCGCTGGCTATTCAGGAGAACCCTGCCAACCCATTCCTATACATCAACCGCAGCACCACGCGTGCCGAGATGATAGACTTCATATCGTCGATAGATAACTCCTACCAACGTATATCGATAGACTCCGACCCCGCCAACCGCCTGCGTCAGTCGTCGTCACGCACCTACAACTACGACGATGCCATTGAGGATATAACCAAGGCGATAGTCCTCTATCCCGACCTCGCATACGCCTACTACAACCGAGCAGGTCTGTATGCCATTTCGGGCCGTCTGCCCGAGGCCTACGACGACTATACGCGTGCCATAGAGCTTAACCCTGCGTTTGGTGACGCCTACTACAATCGCGGCCTGGTGCAGATATTTATGAAGGATACGCGTAAGGGCTGCCTCGATTTGTCGAAGGCAGGCGAGCTGGGTGTGGAGAATGCCTACGAGGCACTGAGGTATTATAGCGAGTAAGGGAG
>JAFNXQ010000039.1 GCA_017383445.1 Alistipes sp. | reverse complement strand
AGCCAGACGACCCGCCGTATCGACGATAACCACGTTATATGACTTCTCGCGTGCATAGCGAATAGCATTCTGGGCAATCTCCACGGGGTTCATATTACCCTCCTCGGTATAGACCTCCACGCCAATCTGCTCGCCAAGAACCTTCAACTGGTCGATAGCCGCAGGACGATATACGTCGCCCGCAACGAGCAACACCTGACGACCCTTCTTCGACTTAATCATTGCGGCCAGCTTGCCCGAGAAGGTGGTCTTACCCGAACCCTGCAAACCTGCAATAAGCACAACTGCGGGATTACCCTCCAACTTGATGTCGGTAGCCGTACCACCCATCAACTCGGCCAGCTCATCACGCACAATCTTGGTCAGCATCTCGCCGGGCTTCACAGCCGTCAGCACACTCTGACCCAGAGCCTTCTGCTTCACCTCATCGGTGAAAGACTTCGCCACCTTGTAATTGACATCGGCATCAATCAAGGCACGACGAATCTCCTTCAGGGTCTCGGCGACATTAATCTCGGTAATCTTACCCTCACCTTTAAGGATTTTAAACGATCGTTCTAATTTCTCTGATAAATTCTCAAACATTGTATCTCGTATTATATTTTTCCGAAAATTCACGCTTCGGACAGCTTCACTCTGCCCGTAAGCGAGTGCAAAGATATAAAATCTTTGTGATTTGCACCGCTATATGGCTGTAATTTTGTTATATTTGCAACAAATTAAACAGCGACTATGTATTTTACAGGACTTATCATCGGCATCGCCACGTTTCTTATCATCGGTCTTTTTCATCCGCTGGTAATCAAGGGCGAGTACTATTTCGGAGTGCGTATATGGTGGATATTTGCACTGATGGGAGTTGCCACTATCATAGCATCAATCCTGACCGAGAACATACTCATCTCCACTCTTCTTGCAGTGTGGGGAGCATCGTCACTATGGTCTATCGGCGAGCTTTTCGAGCAACGCCGACGCGTAGAGAGAGGGTGGTTTCCAAAGCGTGAAAAGAATAAGAAATAGCATTAAAGCATAACTTTATAAAACAAGAATTAACAAACTATAAATAAATATGTTGGAGATTGGATTATCAGCCGAAAGCGCCACCGTTGTCACCGATACAAACACTGCACTTACGCTCGGCTCAGGTGATATGAATGTATTTGCAACACCCGCAATGGTTGCACTTATGGAGAACGCCGCAATGAGAGCTGTTGCCGCAGCCCTGCCCGAAGGCTCAACAACGGTAGGAACAGCTATGCAGACATCGCACACCAAGGCTTCAAAGATGGGTGCAAAAATTACCGCTTCGGCCCGTCTGACGGAGATTGACGGCCGCCGTCTATGCTTCGAAGTGAAGGCGTGGGACGAGGCAGGCACTATCGGAGAAGGCACACATACTCGCTTCGTTGTCGATAGGGAACGCTTCCTTGCAAAATTAGGATAGAGAAAACATTTTGCATTTTGAATTTATTTACTTACCTTTGCACCGCTTACGAGCAACGATTGAGCTATGGTGTAATGGTAACACAGCAGATTTTGGTTCTGTTATTCTTGGTTCGAATCCGAGTAGCTCAACCACAAGGGCAAACTTTCAGGGTTTGCCCTTTTTTAGTTTTATAGTTTGAAATTTTGAATTTAACCGATTACCTCACTGCATAAAAGACTTACCAATTATGATTTTTCGCAAAGCCACGCAAGCCGACATAGACCGCATAGCGGAGATTATCTTTTACGCCTCACAACGCCTGCACAAGGCCGGTATCGACCAATGGCAACGAGGCTACCCCAACCGCCAAAGCATTGAGAATGATGTAGAAAACGGAGTGGGTATGGTGCTGTCACTCGGCAGCGAGATACTCGCCTATGGAGCTGTCATATTCACAGGCGAAAAAGCCTATGACGACCTTACAGGCGGAGAGTGGCTCACTCAAAGCGACACCACATCACCCCGTTATGCCGTGATACACCGTCTCTGCACATCGGAGATTTTTGTGGGTATGGGCTTTGCCAAACAATTCATGCAGGCAGCCGAAGCTATGGCTACAGAACGTGCCGAGAGTATGCGTATAGACACCCATCCCGACAATAAAATCATGCAGAGCATGGTTGCTTCACTCGGCTACACTTACTGCGGCGATGTCATAATAGAGTCCCGCCGCCTCGCCTACGAGAAGATATTGCAGAGATAATATTTTGAATTTTGAATTACAAAGTATAACTTTGTATGTTTTATTAAACAGCAAACAGATGGAGGGTATTTTCACACTGCAATTCTACAATACATTTCTTGTCACGATGGCTATCGTGGCGGTGTTCGTATTCCTTGCACTACAATTCTTTGAAGCGGGCTACGGCTACCTCTTTGACCGACGCTACGGACCTCCCGTACCCAACAAGGTGGGCTGGGTACTGATGGAGTCACCCGTATTTGTGATGATGTGGATTCTGTGGGCCATGTCCGACAGAATGTGGGACGCTGTGCCTCTCGTTTTGCTCGCTATGTTCCAGCTCCACTACTTCCAGCGTTCGTTCATCTTCCCGATGCTTATGCGAGGCAAGTCAAAGATGCCGCTGGGTATTGTGGCTATGGGTATGCTGTTCAACACACTGAATGCCTGTATGCAGGGTGGCTGGATATTCTACTTCGCACCCGAAGGTTATTACGACAACTGGTTTGCAAAGCCGTTTATCTACATAGGCATCATAGTTTTCCTGGCCGGTATGTTTATAAACTGGCAGGCAGACTACATCATACGCCACCTGCGTAAAGAGGGTGACACACGCCACTACATACCCCGTGGAGGTATGTTCCGCTACGTCTCGTCGGCAAACTATTTCGGCGAGCTGGTCGAGTGGACAGGCTTTGCCATTGCCTCGTGGTCGTGGGCAGGTGTGGTCTTTGTATTGTGGACCTTTGCCAACCTCGCACCACGTTCGGCATCGCTGTACAAACGCTACGAGAAGGAGTTTGGCGAGGAGTTCACATCGCTTAAACGCAAAAGAATCATTCCATTTATCTATTAGAACGAAAAAACAATCAAATATATGGCAGAGATTAAAGACTCAAAGCTATTTACGCCCTATAAGATGGGCCCCGTAACTCTTCGCAACCGTGTGATTCGCTCGGCTGCATTTGAGTCTATGGGTAAAGATTTTGCACCTACGCAAGACCTCAAAGATTACCACGTAAGCGTGGCTCGAGGAGGTGTAGGTATGACTACACTGGCCTATGCCTCGGTAAATCGTAGCGGTATATCGTTCAATTCGCAGTTGTGGCTGCGTGACGAGATTATACCGGCTCTGCGTGACATCACTGACGCCGTACATAAGGAGGGTGCTGCTGTCGGTATTCAGATTGGGCACTGCGGCAATATGACACACTGGAGTACAGCCGGTTGCTTTCCAGTATCTGCATCAAACGGTTTTAATCTCTACTCCCCCACCTTCCACCGCAAGCTGAAACCTGCGGAGCTAAGGGAGTTTGCCAAGGATTTCGGCAAGGCTGTCGTAACGGCCCACAATGCCGGCTTTGACTCGGTGGAGGTACACGCCGGCCACGGCTATCTCATTTCGCAGTTCCTCTCACCCTGGACCAACCGTCGCCGAGACGAGTTTGGCGGCTCACTCCAAAACCGCATGCGTTTTATGAATATGTGTCTGGAAGAGGTGATGGAGCAGGCGGCACGCCACAATATGGCCGTTCTGGTCAAGCATAATATGGAGGACGGCTTCCGCAGCGGTATTCAGATTCCCGAGTCCATAGAGATTGCCAAACAGATAGAGTCATTCGGCGTTCATGGTATAGTACTCTCTTCGGGTTTTGTGTCGCGTTCGCCTATGGCCGTTATGCGTGGCCGTATCCCGACAAAGACTATGGGCTATTACATGGGCTGGAACGAGTGGTTGCAGAAGATTGTCGTTTCACTCTTTGGCCAGTGGATGATTAAGGATTACGACTTCGAGGAGTGCTTCTTCCTGGAAAATGCAAAGAAATTCCGCAAGGAGTTGAAAGGTCCGCTGGTATATGTTGGCGGCCTGGTATCGCGTGAAGGCATAGAGAAGGTGCTTGATGAGGGCTTCGAGATGTTGCAGATGGCCCGAGCCCTGATTAACGACCCAGCCTTTATCAATAAGTTGCGTGAGGGCGACCTCTCGACCAAGGCGGGTTGCGACCACCGAGACTACTGCATCGCCCGTATGTACTCCGATAAGATGATATGTTGCCACAACTGCAAGGAACATATTCCCGACAGGCTGTGGCGAGAACTGCGTAAAATAAAGTAATGATGCGACGAGGAAAGGTTGTAAAGGGATCAAAGACGGCTCTCGTAACGGGAGCATCAAAGGGTATTGGCCGTTGCTATGCCCTGCGTCTGGCCGACTTGGGTTATAATGTTGTGATGGTAGCATCAACCGACGATGAGCTTACGGCCACAGCCGAGGAGGTGCGTGCGGCACACCCCGAAGTGTGGGTCAAGCACCTCACAAAGGATTTGGCTACACCGACAGCTGCCGAGGAGATGTTCGCGTGGACAGAGAGTGAAGGCATAAAGGTTGATGTATTGATTAACAATGCCGGTATATTCTCTTTCTGCGACATTCTCAACACACCGGCAGAACGCATCGACCGCATAATCACACTGCACGCCATCACAGCGACGCATCTATGCCGCCTCTACGCTGACGATATGATTACCCGTGGCGGAGGACATATCCTCAACATGTCGTCGTACTCGATATGGATGCCCTACCCGGGTCTGTCGCTGTATAGTGCCAGCAAGGCCTACCTGAAAAGTTTCTCGGTGGCCTTCTCGAAGGAGGTACGCGACAAGGGTGTCAAGGTCACAGCCATCTGCCCTGCGGGTATAGCCACCGACCTTTATGGTCTGTCACCCAAACTGCAACGCATCGGGCTGAAAACAGGTATTCTGATGAGTCCGGAAAGTTGTGCAAGACGAGGCTTGAATGGGCTGTGGAGAGGCCAGCGATGCAAGGTGCCCGATTGGTGGTTCCGACTCTTTATCCCCATCTGCCAGTGCCTCGGCGGAGCTCCTATGCGATGGCTTCGCAACTTTACGATGAAATTTCAAAAATAGCCGGCTATGAAGATAGTGATTTTAGGCCCTGCACACCCATACCGAGGTGGTTTAGCATCAATCATGCAGACTATGGCCCGCGAGTATCAGTCGCGAGGCCACGAGGTGAAGATCTACACCTTCACCGTGCAGTATCCGTCGCTACTCTTCCCCGGCAAGACTCAATATACCGACACGCCCAAGCCCGACGACCTTGCAATTGAACGGCTGGTAAACACCACAAATCCGCTGAACTGGATAAAGGTGGGTCGCCGTCTGAAACGCGAATGCCCCGACATCGTGCTGATGAAGTACTGGACACCCTTTATGGCTCCCTGCTTCGGCACGATAGCACGCATAGCACGCCAGAATGGCCATACAAAGGTATTGTGTCAGATTGACAATGTAGAGCCACACGAACACCATATAATTGACAAGCCCTGCAACCACTACTACTTAGGTGCAGTGGATGGCTTTGTGTATATGTCGGAGCAGGTACACGAGGAGTTGAAGGCCTACTCGTCGGCTCCAATGCTCTTCTCGCCACATCCTATGTTTGAGAACTTCGGCGAGGCTGTTCCGCGGGAGGAGGCATATAGTAAGCTGGGGCTTGACAAGGAGTATGACTACACTCTGTTTTTTGGACTGATACGCGATTACAAGGGCCTGGATCTGCTGCTTCGTGCGTGGGCCAAGTGGCGTCCTGCGGGGCGTAAATTACTCATTGCCGGCGAGTTCTATGCCTCACGTGAGAAATACATCTCACTCATTGAGGAGCTGGGGCTGCAACAGGATATAGTACTGCACGACCACTTCATCGCCGACGAGGATGTGCGTTACTACTTCTCGGCAGCCGATTGTCTGACGCTACCCTATCGCACTGCTACGCAGAGTGGCGTAACGCAGATTGCCTATAACTTCTCGCTGCCAATGATTGTGACGCGTGTGGGAGGTCTTCCGGAGATTGTTCCCGATGGCAAGGTAGGCATAGTATGCGAGCCTACCGCAGAGGCGATAAAGGAGTCGTTGCAACGCATCTACGAGGGTGATACTCTGTCACATCTGAAAGATGGCTTTGCGGAGGAACGCAAGCGTTTTTCGTGGGCTGCCATGTGCGACAAGCTTTTGGAGGTGTACCATAAAATTTAAGGTTGAAACAGCCCGACATATTTATATTTTTTATTAACTTTGCGAAGTTTTGAAAATTATTAACTCATTAAATTAGATAAAACACTATGAAAGAGGCTATTGCTATTCTTACAGGTGGAGGACCGGCTCCCGGTATGAACACCGTTGTTGGCTCTGTTGCCAAGACATTCCTTGCAAAGGGTTATCGTGTAATCGGTTTGCACTATGGTTATTCAGGTCTTTTCAACTCAAATCCCCGCCACGAGGATCTGGACTTTGTTAAGGCCGATATGATTTTCAACATGGGTGGCTCTTACCTTACTATGAGCCGTTTCAAGCCCACTGATAAGGATTTCGAGGAGAACTTCAACCTCTCATTCTTCCAGGACAACAACATCAAGTTGTTGGTAACTGT
>JAFNXQ010000038.1 GCA_017383445.1 Alistipes sp. | reverse complement strand
GAGTATCTGAATAGGGCAGTTGTAGTTCTCTAACTGCTCGGCTGTGAGTATGTTAGAGTCGTGGCGATGCACCGTGCGATTGACGCAGATAATGCTCTTGACGACGCTTGTTATCGTGCCGAGGTCATGCGACACAATCATTATGGCCATACGCTGGCTGAGCTGTCCCACCATATTGTAGAACTCATATTCAAAGCGGTTATCGACGAAGTTTGTCGGCTCGTCCAAAATAAGCAGACGAGGTTCCGAGATGATAGCACGGCAGAGTAGGGCACGCTGCAACTGACCTCCTGACACCTCGCCTATGGGTCGTGATGCAAGGTCGGCGATACCCATCTTGTCAAGCATCTCGCGTGCGAGGGCCTTATCCGCTCGGCTGTAACGCCCCAAGAAGCCCTTTTCGGTCTGCAAGCCCGACAACACAACCTCCTCCAACGATATCGGAAATCGTGTATCAAACTCCGACACCTGCGGCATATAGCCTATCTTATAGTGGTTTTTCTTGCGTAACGAGTCGTCAATGATAATCTCGCCGCTATGCGGAATACTCCCCATAATAGCCTTTGCGAGAGTTGTTTTTCCGCCTCCGTTGGGGCCGATGATACCGACGAGGTCATCGTTGTAAATATCCAGATTTACCTCTTCGAGGGCCGGGTAGCCATCGTATGCAACACATACGTTGCGTAGTGATATTATAGCGTGACGACTGCTCATTTTGTGGGTTATTTACCTGTAATATAGCTTGTTATGCTTGATATGTTGCTGATAATATCCTCTTCCAGCGGGTTGAATTCACGGCACTCGATATTCATATCTTTGGCAATGATTTCCACCGTAGAACGAGGGTATTGTGTCTGGTAGAGCAGGCACTTTACACCCTTCGTGTCGGCCTCCTCGATGATGTGGGCTATATGCTTGGCCGATGGTTCCTTGCCGTCGCTTTCAATCGCTATCTGCTCTATGCCATAGGCTCGTGAAAAGTAGGTCAGAGCAGGGTGGTAGATGACAAACGCCTTTGCCGAAGATGCCTCGCACAGCTCTTTGCACTTGACGTCTAACTCGTTGAGCCTATTGATGAAATCATTGTAAGCATCGGTGTATTTGGTGGAATCGGGCCATTCGGTGATGATAGCCTCATAAGCATTGCGAGCCATTACCTTCAACTCGCGTGGCGAGGTCCAGATGTGCGGGTCAATGCCGTGAGAGTGGGCGTGAGAATGGTGCTCTGTGGCGTGATTATCAGTGTGGTTATGCGAGCAAGAGCCCTCAATTAGCTCTATGCCGCTACTCAAATTTACGACGCCATTTTTGTTTTCTACGCGTTGCGTCAGAGAGTTCTCAAAGGTAATAAGCCCCGTCGAGAATACCATCTTTGCCTCGTTCAGCTCAATAATCTGCTTTGGTGTAGGCTCAAAACTTTCGGGGCTTGCTCCGGCGGGCACAAGCACCTCAACACGGAAATCATCGCCCGTGATTTGCTCCACGATATATTTTATAGGCTGGATAGTTACAACAAAATCAGCTTGTGAGTCAGCCTTCTCATTACCACAAGCCACAAGCAGTAGGGTAGCTGCCACTACGCATATAGAGTGAAAAATCTTCATAATAAGTCAATCTGTTTCGTTGTGGCAAAGATACAAATTTTGCATAAGATATCATCTATGCGAACAAAAAAGTCCGACTTTGCAGCCGGACTTTTCATCTATGCAACTCCAACGATTAGAGCTTTGTGAGATTGAGGTTACGCCACAATACCTTAATAACGTTGTGGTCGTGAATCTGCAACATAATACGGCCTGTGCTTGCTCCAAATACGGGGTCGTTGATGTCGATCATCTCCTCGCCGTTGAGCCAGGTCTTTACGTTGTCGCCCTCAACACGCAGACGCAGGGTGTTCCACTCGCCCTCCTTCAGGATATTCTCCTTCTCGTCAGGGATCTGAATCAACCAGCCACGACCGTAAGACTCGTAGATAGCACCTGTGTCGTTGCCCTTGGGAGCAACCTCACACTGCCAGCCATTCACGATATTGCTCTCAAAACCACCGTGAACGAATGAGTGGAAGAACAAACCAGAGTTGCCGTTAGCCTCCTGCTTGAACTCTACTGTGAGGTCGAAATCCTTGTAATACTCGCGTGTGCCGAGGTAGCCATACTGCATTGCTTCACCATTCTCGGTTACGAGGTTACCCTCGCTGTCAACCGATGCCTCAATGCAACCAAAAGCCTCCCAGCCGGTCAAATCCTTGCCATTGAACAACGATACAGTCTCGCCAGCCTTCTTGGGTAACTCTTTGATCTTGATGTTGCGGAATGATGCGGGGTCGCCGTGGTCCTGCAAGCAGAGAACGCCCTCGTGAGCCAAGCCATACTCTGTGGCATTGCCCCATTTGCCGCTGGCCTTGCGAGCAAACCAGTCATCGGTCCATGCCTCAAACTCCAAAATCTTCTCGCCATTGAGCCAGTGCTCTACGTGACCATTGTCAAACACGATTTTCGATGTGTTCCACTCGCCAACAGGATTAACGTGCATCTTCTCATAATCAGGCAGATACATAGCGTAATCTACGCCCAACTTCTGCCATTCCTCCAACTTTGTGGGAGCATTAACCTCTTCCCAACCCTCGTTGTCAATAAGCTGATACTCAGGGCCAGTAACGTAGGGAACTTCGTAACGAGGATGCTCAACAACGTGATACAGCATACCGCTGTTGCCACCGTGAGTAAGCTTCCAATCCCAAACGAGCTCAAAATTTGCGAACTTCTTGTCAGTTACGATGTAGCCAGAGCCGTCAGAACCCTCGCCAGATGCCTGAATGCAGCCATCTACAACATGCCAGCCACCGATGAGTGAGTCGCATTTGAAAGAACGCCAGCCATCCAGTGTCTTGCCATCAAAAAGAAGCTGCCAGCCCTCTGCCTCCTCGGCAGCGGTGAGGCGGTTGTGCGATTGGCACGATGCCATACCGGCTACAAGTGCCGAAATGGCTACAAATGTCATAATCTTTTTCATAAAGTTTTGGTTTTTAGTTGTTTATATTGTTTTGTGTTTGATATATCGAGCCTTCAATATATACGATTTATCGCTATTGCAAGCCGCAAGAATCAACCCCTTGTAGCGGTCGTTCAGGCGGTCGATGTTGTGAGTGTGGGGTAGTGTGCTGTTGTACCACGCCTCCCAAGTAGTGTCGTCTGTTGCTATAAGTGCGTGATTACAAGCATATTCCAAAATCGTCTTATTGCCACCAATCAGCATCCAGTTGCGAGAGCCTCCCTCCACAAAGCAGGCATCAGTTGTTGTCTTGATGGGACTGTATTCGCCATCAAACAGGCTCAACGACACCTCGTGACTGCAAGTAATCTCATAGCAGTAGCCGTTTTTGCCTCGAGTGTGGTAGGTTGTATCGACTTTGAGATGCAGAAAGTCGGTTTTTCCCAAATATGTACGGTCGTAAACGATAGACAACTGCGTCGCCGTGGGTATATTTTCTATCTGCTTTGCCTCTGAATATATCGCCGTATGACCCTCTCCATAACCTATGGACGATAGGTAGATGGCAAAAACTACCAGAATAATAACACCTGACGTGCTTATAATATGCTGTAATTTGTTCATATTCAGTTGTTGAGGTTGCCGTGACCCGTATCAGCCGCTTGCGTCATACAAAATTACAGAAAAATATTTATTTATGGTATAAATATCGCCTGTAATGCACAAAAAACAGCAAAACCGGCAGTAGAGTACCTTATAATAATATAAATTATTCTTTGATGTAATATTTGCATTATGTTAAAAAGAGGATGGGAATAAATGCCAGTATGGAATGGTTACTTATTAAACGTAGAGGCATATTTGAATATTTGTCGTTCCAAAGCCATTAAACTTATATTTAGTTGCTTTGATTTTATAATCATTGCGTGCCAATATTCAGATAGGTGCCTCAACTCTGCAGATCTTTTTTGCATAACACAATTTGCCATAATGCTATCATATATGGGAAGTGCATTATTACCAAGACTTTGATATAGCCAATATCGTATATGCTTTGTTATATATGACACTCCCATGTGTTTTACAGACGTGTTAAATTTGTTAATTGCTGCTAATAGCACATTAATAGATTCATCAGATAATTCTCGAGTCGATAAGCATCTGTCTACCAGACTTTGATAATGGGGAGCTATTGTGCCCCAATTAAATGGCTTTTCAAAAATGTACACTCCTCGGCCTGTAATTCCTCCCCATATTTGTATTAGATGAAATATCTCTTCTATATCTTCTCCGTGAGAATATTCTTGTATTTTTCTTAAAACAAGATTTTCTATATCGTCATCGGTTTTTAATTCTATAAACAAGTCACCTGGAACAATGTCATTATTGACTAATAACGTTATCATAGATTTTACACTTTTCGAAAATTTGTTTCCATCAATCAGTGGCTGCATTTTCTGTGTATAGTGAATGTCTGGGAAATATATAGAATTTACATTGCTTGCTGACGTTTTAAGTCTGTCGCCTTGGTCGCATTCATTTTTAATAAATTGTTCTTTAGGGAGAAGGAAAATCTTATCTCGTTCATTGATGTTTCGAAAAACAACAAAAGGCTCACCCGTATCAGCATGATTTGCTTCATAAAGAACTTCTATAGCTATATCATTGCGAACCTTCGAATTGTATATTTTGGTTAGATTTACCATGTATTTACTAAATATCGTTGATGATATACAAAAGCAGTTATTTTTTTGCCACATCGTAGCTCTCGAATGTGTTGTCATCAAACAAGACTACGATTCGTTTGATTCCTCCTTTTGAGGCTGTGCTGGGCGATGCTATGCCGAATGTTGTTTCAATTTGGGCCGCGACAGTTTGCTTTGGAGAGTTTTCGGCCTCGCCAATTTTTGCGTCAGCCGGAGAATCGGTCGTGTTCGGAGAAAATATCGCATTCTCGGAGAGTTGAGTTTCTTCTCCTGAATTGGTACGATACATCTGGTCACTTTCCAAAAGCAACCAATCGGGATTGACATTGGGGAAGCGACGCAGAATCTTCTGGACTAAATCGAAACTCGGCTTATTTCGGCCGGCGAGAATATGTGATATTCCCGATGGCTGTATTCCCAACAATTCAGCAAGGCGACTTGAAGTCAAGCCTTCATTTTTCATCAAAACAAGCAATTTTTCGCGCATAATCCATATTTTTTACAAATATAAAACATTTTTCTTTTGTAACCAAAGAAAATGCACAAAAGTAAAACATGCAGAGTTGTTAACAATAGTTACAATTGTAATAATGTAAATTATAGTAAAAAAGCCGAATCAAGCAAATATAAATCTTTACTTTAATTCAACAAGCATAAAAATACTGATAATGAGTGTGTTATATGCTATGAATATGGCTGATTTTTGAGTTATAGGCAATATGGTATAAATACGCCTACACCCTACATTTTTAACTTTATGTAGAATTTGTAAAATACTGATTATTATATATTTATATACTGAAAGTTTAGTCTTTGAATAACGCTGTTTTTACCTTAAAATAGGGTTGCTACTGCCCTGCTGCTTATGTTTACATCTGTATGTTGTAAACACATATTGCAAGCATGTTTATTTGTACAGATGTAAAATATATGCTGATTTTACTTTTGTATAATTGTTACAAATGTAATTACAAATGTAAAATAGTGACAAAATTCACGATTTTCAGGGATAATATGGATTACTTATCGGCTGGATATTGTTGATAAGTTTTTTAGCAGGATATTATGTTAAATATAAAATATAGCGGAATAGTTAATTGCTTAACTACCCCGCTATTATTCAGTGAGTTATATGGTTGTAAACACTATGTTTATAACTCTATGCTATTGGCTATTTCTGCGAACTCTTCTGGCGTTAATTTGAGCTTTTCGCGGCGGAAATCAACATCGTTTTCGCTATTCATAGGTATCAGATGGATGTGTGCGTGTGCTACTTCGAGGCCCAAAACGACCGTTGCAACCTTTTTACATCCTGTTTGCTCCTTAATCTTGCACGCTACCCTCTTGGCAAATTTAATCATTCCTGCGAGTGTCTCGTCGTCCAGATCATAGAAGTAGTCCACCTCAACTTTCGGAACTACTAATGTGTGTCCTTTCGCCAAAGGGTTGATGTCGAGGAATGCGTAATACTTCTCATCCTCGGCTACTTTATAGCTCGGAATCTCCCCTGCTATAATCTTTGAGAATATTGTTGCCATAACTTTTCTTATGTTTGTGTTAATCGTGTTGCGGCTCTACTCCTCCCATTTGGGTTTGAGTATTTCGGAGTATATGACGGCCTTCTCCATTGAGAAATCCTTTATGATATCGTTGATTTGGCCGGAATCAGCACTGCTATCAACCCTTGGCTCATCTGCTTTGGGGGTGTTGATACTCTTCTTGGGAGTGTGAACGGGTGTT
>JAFNXQ010000037.1 GCA_017383445.1 Alistipes sp. | reverse complement strand
TAATAGGTTGCCGATGCGAGGTGTGCCTGTCTGCAGACAAGAGGGACAAACGCCTGAGAACATCGGCCATGGTCGAGTGTGGCGACGTGCGTATCGTAATCGACGCAGGCCCCGACTTCCGTTGTCAGATGCTTTCGGCTGGCGTCAGACAGATTGATGCCATTCTGCTGACACACTTTCATAAGGACCACACGGGCGGTCTGGACGATGTGCGGGCATTCAACTTTGTCGATTACCCCACCATTCGCCCCGTCAATATATACGCCACACCTACAACGGCAGAGGTCATCCGCAAGGACTACGACTATGCCTTTGCGGAGAACAAATACAGAGGTGTGCCGGAGATGCATCTGCACGAGATAGACCAAAACGCACCCTTTTATATAAAAGGTGTGGAGGTGTTGCCCATCCGAGGTATGCACTCCCGTTTTGAGGTTACGGGCTACCGCATAGGCCGTCTGGCCTACCTCACCGACTTTAAGCAGATTGCAGACGAGGAGGTCGAGAAGTTGCAGGGTGTGGATACGCTGGTGGTAAATGCACTGCGTTTCAGACCCCACGACTCGCACTTCTCGGTCGGGGAGGCTGTGGAGCTGATTAAGCGAGTGAAGCCACGCAAGGCCTTTTTGACGCATCTCTCGCACGAGATAGGTCTGCACTCCGCATCAGAAAAGAGACTGCCACAAGGCGTGGAACTGGCCTACGATGGGCAAACAATAGATATTAACGATTAAAACGATATAACGATGAAAAAGTGTTTGAACGGCAAGGTGGTCGTTATCACCGGAGCATCTTCGGGCATTGGCGAGGCTATGGCCCGCGAGTATGCCAAAGTGGGTGCAAAAGTTGTACTTGGAGCACGCCAGGCCGACAAGCTGGAGGCTCTCTGCAAGGAGATTAAGGCCACAGGTGGCGAGGCTGCCTGGGTAGCAGCAGACGTAACAAAGCCGGAGGATTGCAAGGCACTTGTAGATAAGGCCGTTGAGTCATTTGGTGGCATAGATATTATGATATGCAACGCCGGAATCTCGATGCGTGCATTGTTTGACGACCTTGATTTGAGTGTTCTGCACCGACTGATGGATGTCAATTTCTGGGGTACGGTCTATTGCACGAAGTATGCTCTGCCTTACTTGCAGCAGTCGAAGGGCTCGCTGGTGGGCATATCATCGGTAGCCGGCATACACGGCCTGCCCGGTCGTACGGGTTACTCGGCATCGAAGTTTGCGATGACGGGCTTCCTTGAAACCATACGCATAGAGAATCTGAAGAAGGGCCTTCACGTTATGGTTGCCTGCCCGGGTTTCACAGCCTCGAATGTACGCTTTGCAGCCCTCACAGCCGACGGCTCGCAGCAGGGCTCAACACCCCGCGAGGAGGGTAAGATGATGACTCCCGAGGAGGTTGCCCGCATCGTGGCACGCGGCATAAAGCGTCGCAAGCGTCTGTGCCTGATGGAGGCCGAAGGTCGTGCAACGCACTTCGTGAAGAAGTTCGCCCCCGGCTTGGTCGATAAACTCTTCTACTGGGTGATGTCAAAAGAGCCCGACTCACCGTTCAAATAAAGAGCAAAGAGGAAAGTTCAAAGAGCAAAGAGGAAAAATCTTTGCTCTTCTTTTTTTTTCTTACAGATGGAGGGAGGATAAAGAAAAGAGCAAAGAAAAATCTTTGCTCTTTCATCTTTTTATCTATTATCTTTACTTTGTCGCTGCCTCCAAACGCTTCATCATAGCAAACATAAAGAGTGCCGAGAGGATGCAGAGTGCGATAAATACTGACCATACCAACCACAATGGAAGACCGCCCCAGAGGAAACCACCAACGGCAACAAGCATATTACCGATAGCAGTAGCCACGAACCAGCCACCCATCATCATACCCTTCAACTTCGGAGGAGCAACCTTCGATACGAATGAGATACCCATAGGTGAAAGCAACAACTCAGCGAAAGTCAATACGAGGTATGTAGAGATCAACCAGTTGGCAGATACCAGAGTACCCTCCTCGCCAGCCTCAACGGCAGCAGCCTGTGCATCGGGAGTAAGCAAGCCCATAGAGCCGATAGCCATAACAGCAAAGCCCAAACCTGCAACCAACATACCGTAAGCAATCTTACGAGGTGCAGAAGGCTCCTTGCCACGCTTTGCCAACGCACCGAAGATAGCCATTGATACGGGAGTCAAAGCTACAACATAGAAGGGGTTAAACTGCTGGAAGATAGGTGCGCTAACAGCTACTGTACCGCTAATGTTAGCGTACTGATATGCAAGGTAAGCTACAACCAATGCTACAAC
>JAFNXQ010000036.1 GCA_017383445.1 Alistipes sp. | reverse complement strand
GCACCGAGTCCCGTCAGCAGGGCCTTCTTGTTGTTCATGGCTGCCGCAGCCATCGGAACAAATGGAGGTGAGTTGATAAAGGCCACCGAAGAGATAACCATAGAGTCGGCATCGACCTTCATCAGTCGGCAGCCAATGGCGTGAATAGTAAGCGACACAAAGACAGCAAAGGTCATAAATGCCAGCTGATTGATGCCTGTTGCCAGGTCGAGATTCTTGAAGTTGGCCATAGAGGCTATGGTGATGCTGAAAATATAGATAAGATACATACCTACATCGTAGCTCAAATCAAACTTGCGTACAGGTTTGAGAAACGACGATGCCACACCCAGCGTGGTAATCAGCAGAATGAAAACCACCATAAACCACCCTTCGGGCATAAGCAGGGCCACGCCTGCCGAGATGCCGGCAATCAATAGCGTGAGCAGAACGATACGCCCAAGTTGGGCCATTCCCTTGCGACAAAAGAGTCGTGCCGAGAGGCTCTCTTCTGCTTTGCTCTGCGTATCTTCTACCGCCTCGCATTCGTTGAGCAATGCAGCTGTCGCCTTGCAGCCGCTTGCACGATAAGCCTTGCGGAAGAGGCGTATGCCAATGCTGAAAAGAAATACGAAGTAGAGGAACGAAATTATTATATCGTAAGAGTTTATGAGGATATAGTTCTCGCTGTTAATCTGAAAAATGGCTTGCAGAGCAGCAGCGTTTATCGTTCCGCCCGTGTACATACCCGAGATTATGCCACCTACCTCGGCTCCCTGGCTGATGTGTCGCCCAAAGAGCATATAGCCGAAAACGACCGCCAGACAGACCGCCAGAAATCCGCTTACCACAATCTTTATCTGCTTGCCAGCCTCGTGACGAGAGAACTGACAACCGAAAAGCATCATCGGGATAGCCAGTGGAATGGCGATGTTGGGAATAATCTCCTGCAATGTCGTCACCTCGGCAGGCAGTATGCCTATATTTCCCACAACCATACCCACGGCATAGAGCAACATTATCGGGCCTATCTTGTCGAGAGCGGGGAAGCGTCGGCATAGCCACATAATGAGAGCCGGCGTGCCACAGAAGAGCATCAGAGGAAGAATGTAATTGAGTAAATTTGCCATAAATTATGCTATTTGACCACAAATATACAAAAAGAGAGTTGCCACGGCGGAAATATCAATAAAAATTTGTGAATAATTTGTTAAATGATATTTTTGAAAATCGGTGCAACGCGAATAAATATATTCGTATTTTTGTGGCAGAAACTCCTGCGGGCGGTGTTGTGGCGTTTGTAGCCAACGGGTTGCGTAGCAGGGACAAGGTGAGTTTGAGTTAATGATTAACCCCAAAATATTATGGAAGCAATAGTAAAGACCTCTTTTAATCTGCCGGGCCAGACGGCTCACTATGTGGGCAAGGTGCGTGATGTTTATAGCATCGAGGGCGATTATCTTGTAATGGTTGTGTCGGACCGTATCTCGGCATTTGATGTGGTGCTGCCCAAGGGTATTCCCTTCAAGGGTCAGGTTTTGAACCAGATTGCGGCGAAGTTCCTTGACGCCACCACCGACATCCTCCCCAACTGGAAGATTGCCGTACCCGACCCGATGGTAACCGTGGGCCACAAGTGCGAGCCCTTCAAGGTTGAGATGGTTATCCGTGGCTATCTCTCTGGTCATGCGTGGAGAGAGTATAAGGCCGGCAAGCGTACTATCTGTGGCGTGGAGATGCCCGAGGGTATGGTTGAGAATCAGAAGTTCCCCGAGCCTATCATCACCCCCACAACCAAGGCAGACGAGGGTCACGACGAGGATATCTCAAAGGAGGAGATTATTGCACAGGGCATTGTGAGCCGCGAGGACTACGAGCAGTTGGAGGCTTACACTCGTGCTATCTTCCAGCGTGGAACAGAGATTGCGGCAAAGATGGGTCTTATT
>JAFNXQ010000035.1 GCA_017383445.1 Alistipes sp. | reverse complement strand
GTCATAATGCCCTGCATACGCTGCAACTGCTCACGCTTGTTGGCAATCTCGCGTGCCGAACGGTCATCATCCATCACATTGAAGCTGTCGCCCGCCTGTGGTGCTCCATTCAGACCCAGCACCTGTACGGGAGTTGAAGGACCTGCCTCCACCACCTTCTTACCATTCTCATCGAACATAGCCTTCACACGACCTGTATATGTACCCGACAGCAGCACATCGCCCACACGCAGCGTACCACTCTGCACCATAATCGTAGCGACATAGCCACGACCCTTATCCAGCGTGGACTCAATCACACTACCCTGTGCCTTCTTGTTCGGGTTAGCCTTCAAGTCGAGCAACTCGGCCTCCAAAAGCACCTTCTCCAACAGCTTGTCGAGGTTGATACCCTTCTTCGCCGAGATATCCTGACTTTGATACTTACCACCCCAGTCCTCCACCAGGTAGTTCATCTGTGCCAGCTGCTCCTTGATATGGTCGGGGTTAGCCGCAGGCTTATCAATCTTGTTAATCGCAAAGACCATAGGCACACCCGCCGCCTGTGCGTGGTTGATAGCCTCCACGGTCTGTGGCATCACGTGGTCATCAGCCGACACGATGATAATCGCCACGTCGGTAATCTTCGCACCACGGGCACGCATCGCAGTAAAGGCCTCGTGACCCGGAGTATCGAGGAAGGTAACCTTCTGACCGTTGTAGTTCACCGAGTAAGCACCGATGTGCTGGGTGATACCTCCGGCCTCGCCCTCGATGACGTTGGTCTTACGGATATTATCCAGAAGCGACGTCTTACCGTGATCGACGTGACCCATAACCGTCACGATAGGAGGACGTGAAACCAAATCCTCCTCGCTGTCGGCCTCCACCTCGATAGCCTCCTGAATATCAGCCGACACAAACTCGGTCTTGAAGCCGAACTCCTCGGCCACAACCACCAGAGCCTCGGCATCCAGACGCTGGTTGATAGATACCATCAATCCGAGGTTCATACAAGCCGAGATGACCTCCATAGGCGACACGTTCATCATTGTAGCGAGCTCGCTGACGGTAACGAACTCCGTTACCTTCAATACTGAACGTTCCATCTCCTCGCGCTCCATCTCCTCCGAGAGCATCTTCTCGCGAATCTCCTCACGCTTCTCCTTACGATACTTCGCACCCTTATTCTTTGCACCCTTGGCTGTAAGGCGAGCCAGCGTATCCTTAATCTGCTTTGATACCTCCTCGTCGCTTACCTCGGGACGTACAACAGGCTTTGGCTGATGCTTATCCTTCTTCTTGTTGCGACGGCCCTCGCCCGGCTTGGGCTGATTGTTATTCTGCTGCTGGTTGTTGTTGTTCTGCTGGGGCTTGTTCTTCTTGCCATTCTCCTGCTGTTTCTGGCCATTCTGACCGCCCTTGCCCTGCTTATTGACATCAACCTTCTCCTTATCCAGACGCTTACGCTTATGCTTGCCACCCGGCACCATACCCGACACATCCATCGTGCCGAGAATCTGCGGACCTGCCAACGAAGTGTGAACAGGACGGAATACGCCATCCTTCTTCGGCTCCTCCTTAACCTCCGGCTCCGCAGGCTTCTCCTCTACGCGAGGCTTCTCCTCGGCCTTGGGCTGTGGTTGCGACTGCTGTTGAGGCTGTGATTGAGGCTTCTCCTCTGCCTTCGGCTTCTCCTCCACCTTTGGTGCAGGCTTCTTGCCGTCGAGGTCTATCTTGCCCAGAATCTTGGGCTGCTGAACCTCATCCTTCACGCTGATAACATTGCTCTTGATGATAACCTCCTGCTCCTCCTCTGCGGCCTTCTTGCCGGCATCGATGGTTACAGACTGACGGTTACCCTGTATCTTCTCGCGGATGTTGTCGCGTTCGTTACCTGTGATTGATTTGTTTGAACCAAACTCCTTCTCCAGCACCGCATATACATCGGGAGCAACGAGAGCATTGGGAGCCACATCGGCCTCGATGCCCTTTTTGAGCAAGAAGTCGGTGATGGTATTCAAACCCACCTTAAACTCCTTGGCTACCTGAATAAGTCTTATCTTTCTGTTATTTGTCATACGCACATCTACAACTTATCGGTTAAACACTACTCTTCCTCCTCGAACTCGGCCTTCAAAATCTCGACAACCTTCTCGGCCTGCTCCAGCTCCAAATCGGCACGTGAAGCAATCTCCTCAACGGGCAACTCCAGCACACTCTTTGCTGTGTCGCAGCCCGCAGCCTTCAAGGCTTCGATAATCCAAGGCTCAATCTCGTCAGAGAACTCCGCAAGAGCAACATCCTCCTCCTCAATCTCACGATATACGTCGATATCGTAGTCGGTGAGCATCTTCGAGAGCTTGATGTTAAGACCACCCTTACCGATAGCCAGCGACACCTGGTCGGGCTTCAGATATACAGAGGCTGTTTTACGCTCCTCGTCCAATGTGATTGTAGATATCTTTGCAGGGTTCAACGAACGCTGAATCAAGAGCTTGGTATTGGTTGTGTAGTTCACAACGTCGATATTCTCGTTACGCAATTCCTTCACGATAGAGTAGATACGCGAGCCCTTCACACCCACACAAGCACCTACGGGGTCGATTCTCTCGTCGTAAGACTCTACGGCAACCTTGGCACGTTCGCCGGGGATGCGTACAATCTTCTTGATTGTGATAAGGCCATCGTAAATCTCCGGCACCTCCTGCTCGAACAGGCGTTCCAGGAACTGGCTTGCCGTACGCGAAAGGATGATGCGAGGCTGGTTGTTTACCATCTCGACAGACTTGATGATAGCCTTGATAGTGTCGCCCTTGCGGTAGAAGTCGTTGGGAATCTGCTCACTCTTGGGCAATACCAGCTCGTTGTCCTCGTCGTCGAGGATAAGCACCTCACGCTTCCACACCTGATAGATCTCGCCGGTGATAATCTCGCCCACCTTCTGCGAGTACTTCTCGTAGATGTTGGCCTTCTCCAGATCCAGCAGGCGTGATGCGAGGTTCTGACGCAGTGTCAATACGGCACGACGGCCAAACTGATTCATCTTAATCTGGTCGGCATACTCGTCACCCACCTCATAGGTATCGTCAATAGCCTTAACCTCCGAAACCGAGATTTGAGTATTGGGGTTCTCAACGGCACCATCCTCTACCACCTCGCGGTTACGCCAGATCTCAAGGTCACCCTTCTCGGGGTTGATGATGACATCGAAGTTCTCGTCACTCTCAAACTGCTTCTGCAATGCGTGACGAAATACATCCTCCAAAACGCCAATCATCGTAGCCTTGTCAATGTTTTTCAGCTCTTTGAACTCTGCAAAATTGCTGATAAGATTCAAATTTTCCATTTTGTGTCTATTTTATATTTTTTGTTTTTGTTTCCTTTTTCTTACTTGAAGTCCAGATACTCCTTCGTGTACTTTATCTCGTCAAACGATAGGTGCGTACAACATTCACCAGCACCTTACGTTTCTTGCCCTCTACGGCCTGCTTCTCCTCGTACGATACCGTGATGCCTTCATCATCCACAGCGTCGAGCTTTGCCAGGAGCTTGATTCCACTCAGCAGAAGCACCTCGACAGAAGAGCCTATGAGCTTACGATACTGACGCACGCACTTCAACTCCGAGCCGATACCCGCCGAGGCCACCGTCAGGGAGAAGTCCTCCACGTCGCGGTCAAACTCCGCCTCAATCTTGCGGCTCAACTCAACACATTTCTCGATGGTTACCGATGTGTCGCTGTCAATCAGCAGCTCCACCTCGTTCATAGGCGAGCATTTACAACTTACCGTAAACAAATCGGTACCGGCCAACTCGCGGTCGGCAATCTCCAAAATCTTCGTGCAATCTATCATAATATCTCTGTTACTTTTCTCTCCTTAATGTTTGGCTCTTCGGCCTCAATAGAAAAAATATATCTACGAAAGAAGGGGACTCAAATCGTCCCCTTCATCTCGTTCGCGTCATTTTCACACTGCAAAAGTAGTGAAAATTTATTATATTCCAAATATTTATAAATAAATATTGCAAAAAACTATGCTTTCAAGCCGTTTTTACCACTTTGGCAACGACTCCACAACCACCCTCTCGCCACTTACGGGATGAGTGAACTCCAAACGCGAGGCGTGCAGATGCAACCTATCGCCACCTCGGCCATAGATATCATCGCCCACGATTGGCGTACCGAGACCCTTGTGATGTGCCGAATGTACCCTCAACTGATGCGTGCGGCCCGTCAGCGGCCGAAACCGTACAAGCGTGCGGCCCTCGCACCTCTCCACAACCTCGTACTCCGTAACGGCACTGCGACCATCCACCGCAACCATCTGTCGGGGGCGGTTTTCATAGTCGAGTTTCAACGACAACGCTATTCGGCCACTATCCTCCGCCACAACGCCTTCCAGCAGAGCCATATACTCCTTTTTGATTGTATGTTTGATAAACTGCTCCTGCAACGCTTTATGAGCCGTTTTATCCTTTGCTATGAGCAGTATTCCCGATGTCGATTGATCCAGACGATGTACCATCATAGCCTCGGCATAGCGGCCCTTTGCCCATCTCTCAGCCGAGAGAACACCCGACTTTCCCTCCACCGAGAGCATACCTTCGGGTTTGTCGATAACGACCAACGTATCGTCCTCCCACAGAATCGTCGGCTCGGCCGGCACAATCTGCTCCAACGGATTGTCATCAACCTCCAAACCCTGCATCATATAGAGCAGTATGGGCTTGCATTTACTGTTGCACGAGGGATAGAAATTGCCGTGCTGACGCACCTCACCGCGAGGCGACTCGCCCCACCAGAACTCCGCCATACACAACGGATGCAGACCATTCAGATAGGCATATTGCAGCAGTTTGGGTGCAGCACACTCCCCCGCCCCTGCGGGTGGCTCCTTTTGAGGTGTTGAGGCAAATATATCGCACATATTTCTCTCCTCGCCCAAAGCATTACGCATATTGAATCGCAGGAAAATCTCACGTTGCAGTGCAGCAGACCGAGCAGCCCTCTCCGCCTGTAACGGCTCAATCTCCGAACGCAACGCTTTCAGTTCCTCCGCCACTGCTCTTCTCTCCTTGTCGTAATGGGTTTTCAATCGCTGCATACGGCTGTTAAGCGATGAGATCTGATGCTGCCACCACGCCACATCACTCTCCGCCTTGATAGCTTGCAGATGCTCCTTCTCGGCCTTCAACAGCGGCATCTCCGAATACAAACTCTCCGCCTCCCTTAATCGGCTTTGCAGAGCCTGCTCGCGGGCTACATACTCCGGCGACAGCTCCAGCTCTTTTATGCGATTGTTTATTGCCGAGATCTCCGCCTCCTCGCGACGAAAGAAGTCATCGGGCTGCAACATATCATAGACGGGCGGAACGAAATATTCGTGGAAATTTTCGCCTGCAAGATTACCCGAAAAAGCAGCAAGAAAGCCGACCTCGCCAGCCGTATTTCTGACCACAAGAACACCGAACATCTTGCCCTGTGAAAGCTCCTCTGCCCAGTCGCTACGCGACCCTATATAACGCTGAACTTCTGCCGCAGCGGCACAGCACAAGGGGTGTGGCGAATAGAAAAACGGCCATGTAAACCTTTTCGGAAGGTCAATATGTTTAACAGATTCTGTAAAAGAGTGATACATCTTGCTAACTCTATAACTTCATCACCTCTTTTATACCCAGCGAATCGTACATCTGCTGCAACTCATCCTCACTGCGATCGCTGACAACCAACAGGCGGTCACCCACCGCAATCTCGGTGTTGCCACGCGGAACAAAGTACTCGCCGTTACGCGAAATCATCACAACAAGAGTGTTGTCGGGAACATCAATATCACGCAGCGTACTGCCGTGATCCATCAAATCCTCGGTAACCTCAATCTCCGAGAAGTTGCTCTTGATATCGTCGGGTACTCCCACCTTGAACAATCTCTCCTTCTCCTCATAAGCAAGGCCCAGCCAGTTGGCCATACCACTGACCGTTGTACCCTGCAATGCCAGCGAGATAAGCGTCACGAGAAAGACCACATTGAAGATAAGATTTCCACCCTCAACGCCCTCAATAATGGGATATGTGGCGAAGATAATAGGCACAGCACCACGCAGACCCACCCACGAGATATAGGCTTTGGCCTTTGTCGTAAACTCACGGAACGGAGCAAGAGACACAAACACGGCTACAGGTCGTGCCACCAGCATAAGGAACGTTCCGACAGCACAGCCCAGAATAAGCACCTCGGGGCGAAGCAGGTCGTGAATATCGACCAAAAGACCGATTGTGAGGAACAACACAATCTGTGCCAGCCATGTGAAACCATCAAAGAAGGTAGCGAGGTTGGAACGATGCGTAATCTTATGATTTCCAACGACCAAACCCGTGATATATACTGCCAGATAGCCGTTACCCCACGCCAGCGAAGTAAACGAGAATGAGAAGAAGATAAATGCCAGCAGCAGAACGATATACAGCGAGGCGTTATTCTTGATATTGATATTGTTTATCGCCCATACAGCCAGTCGGCCAATACCATAACCGAAGCCTGCACCTACAACCATCTGCACGATAAAACGTAGGATACTCTCGCCTACGCTTATATCCTGCGGATGCATAACCACCGCCAGCATAACTATCGTCAGCATATATGCCATCGGGTCGTTACTACCACTCTCCAACTCAAGCATAGGACGCAGATTCTGACGCAATCCCTGCTTCTTTGTACGCAGGATAGAGAAGACCGAAGCCGAGTCGGTTGAGGCCATTGTAGAGGCCAGAAGCAGTGCCACCGGCAGCGACATTGTGAGGCCCACCCAGCCCGAAAACAACCACATAAAGAGTCCCACGAGCAGTGCTGTCAGCATGACGCCGAAGGTCGCCAGAACAACACCCGGAGCAAGTACGGGGCGTATATCGGAGAATTTGGTATCCATACCGCCCGAAAATAGGATGACACACAGGGCGAGCATACCTATAACCTGTGTGATTTCAAACGACTGGAAGTTGATAAACTCCCATCCGAAAATCATTCCCACACCCATAAAGAGCAAGAGAGCAGGGGCTCCAAAACGATATGCTACCTTACCCGCCATAACCGCCACAAAGAGCAGCAAGGCTCCGACCAACAATAATTTCTCCATATATATCTGCTACGTTATAAAAAAAGCAGGCGTCATAAGCAAATACGACACCTGCGAACCATTCGGAAAAAGGGTTTTACGCCTTTACCGAGAGTTTGCTGACGGGCTGCAATTCGAGTTCGTTATATTCGAACACCTGTGCCGCCTCAAAACCTCCCGAAGGGTTTTTCCAGATGACAACCATCACAGCCGAAACATTTGCTTGTTTTAACTGTCGCAAGTTAGTAAAATCTTGTTTTTCTACCAAATTAACGACGGTCATTTTATCCTCTTTACTGAACTTTAACTCCTCTTTTTTCAAAAAGCAAGACTCTTTTTCGCACCACGGGGCCATTCCGCCACCGCCCAGACGGATAACGCACATAGCACCACCCACAAGCACAAAGACTGCACCAAACAGCACGATGGCAGATTTAAGGTTATTCATATCGGAGCCGCCCTCCAAAAAGCCGTTGCATACGAAGAGTGCCACGCCGATAAAAAATATTACAAGAGGAGTCACAAGGCTACGGCGACGCATCGTCACCACACCTCCGGGCAAGGCACACATTGCCTCGCACATATCATATTTAGCCATATATTTCGTTATTATTTTACGGAATTATATAGTTCAGTGTTGTACCTCAAAAATGTATTGAGATTCTCACGCATTTGTTTTCGTCACTCTGAGGAGGGCTCTGCCCGACGTGAGAGTCTCGTTGCTGAAAAAAGTAACGAAACAAATGCTCAGAATGACGTTTAACAACATTAATCTATATAATTCCGTTATTTTGTTCTATAAACCACACGCCCCGGCGAGAGATGTATGACATATTCAGCGATGGCCTTTACACAAACTACACACTAACCAGGCCACCACTTTCGGACATCATACACCTCACGCAGAAGCATATACTATCCAAATTTACACACATAACCTCTACCGATACCACGCTGGCATCGGCAGAAAAATTCCTATTTCTGATTGTGGCTAAATACGAAGTCGGCAAAGCGTGTAGAGATAATAGACAACACGCAGTGACGACCTGAAACAATTATATTCAAAGATATGAGTTATATGTCCGGCGTGACGCAGATGTATTGCCGCCGACATTATCTTCTCCGCCTCGACCTTCTGCCGCAGCACAACACGCGATGTCGAACTTTGCGACTTGGCTGTCGGAGAGTTGTTTACAGCATTATTTCGTGATGTATTAAGCGTCAGGAGTGCCTGACACTGCTCAATACTCTGCGACGGGTGCTTTACTCTATCCGCAGTGTTATTCCCCGCCGCTGACAGACTTTCAACAATGGTATTTTGAGCCGTCTTCTCCGACAAAGCAGGCTCTGACACTCCCCACACAAGGTAGAGTGCAAAACAGAACATTATCGTCAGAAATCGCCTCATTTTCATTGTCTTTCTTCAAAAAAAATCTACTGCGGGATGAATGTATAGGTGATTGTTCCGCTATGCTTTTCGGGAGCAGAATTATCAATGTTAAATCGCGATGCACGAGCCGCACGCAACGCCTCCTGACGCATCGTATCATCGCCACCCGACTCCACGCGGGCCGATATGACATTACCTCCTCGGTCAAGCGTCACGGCAACCACAACCTGACCGCCCGTATCGCACTTATATGCAGGAATCTTCAAATCGACCTTTTTGCGTACGGGGTTCTTGAACTCAAAACGCACCGTAACTCCACCCTTGTATTTGGAGTCCTTCTGCTCCTTGCCCTTATCTTCATTCGAGCCTCGGTCGGCATCGAGAATAGCCTGTGCCTCCTTCAAACCCGCCTCATAGGCCTTGCGGTTTGCCGCCATACGAGCCTCCGCCTCCTCGGCAGCACGATTAAGTTCTGCCGTTTGAGTTCCTCTATCATCTTTCAGATTCTCGTTCAGCATAGCGTCATTCGATTGCAGGTTACGCACCTCCGACCAGTCAATCTCCGACTGGCGTTTCATCTCTATCTCACGCTGCAAGCGTTCCTTCTCGGCCTCCAGCTCGGCCAGCGTCTGCAAATCGACATATATACCCTGAATGTGCGGCTTCGAGCCAATCACAATCTTTGACGAGAAGAAAACGATACCCAGCACAAGGTAAGCCACAATCATCACACTCAATCCGATGCGGTGGTCGTAAGCCCACTCGCCGGCGTCCTGCTTCTTCGGCTCAAAGGGCAGTCCCATACGTTTACGACGCTTCGGACGGGGCTTCTGCCCAGCCTCGGCCTGTGTTCTGGCAGGCGATTTATCAGACGATGAGGGGCGTGATAAATCTCCCCCACTCCGCATCTGCGGCTCTTTTATCTCGTTATCTCTCTCCATAAGTAATCAGCACGACAAAAGTAGCGTTTTTTTATGAAATATTAAAGCCCCGACAAGTTTTTTGAGTCAGCAGACGGAGTCTCGGGCAAAAATCAGGGCAAACAGATAAGATATTTCGTCTTTTTACTTGCAAGCCTGCAAAAAATTAGTAAATTTGTTGTTTGATGAATGACAAAGTCATTCGGGAAGGTAATACAGGTTAGCTATGCGACAGAACGGGAATAATCATTACGACGTCATCGTCATCGGCGGCGGAGTCACGGGAGCAGGTACAGCACGCGACTGTGCTATGCGTGGTCTGCGTACACTGCTGGTCGAACGCAAGGACTTTACCGCCGGAGCTACGGGTCGCAACCACGGACTGCTGCATAGTGGAGCACGCTACGCAATGACCGACCAGGAGTCTGCCTCGGAGTGTATTCGCGAGAACAGGATTCTGCGTCACATAGCAAGTCACTGCGTAGAGCCTACGGGAGGCCTGTTCATAACTCTGCCGGAGGATGACCTGTCGTATCAGACAAAGTTCATCAAGGCGTGCCACCGTGCCGGAATCATAGCCAAAGCCATAGACCCCAAGGAGGCTATACTTATGGAGCCATCGGTAAATCCCGACATCATTGGTGCTGTGACTGTTCCCGACGGTGCAATAGACCCGTTCCGCCTGACTACGGCAAACATTATGGACGCCCAGCTGCACGGAGCCGACATCATCACATATCACGAGGTTACAGGTTTCGTTAAGAGTCAGAATCGCATCGAAGGCGTCAGATTACGCAATCAAAGCGGCGAAGAATCTACCTACTATGCCGATGTGGTTATAAATGCGTGCGGCATCTGGGGTATGCACATAGCGAAGATGGCAGGTGTGGAGGTAAATATGTTCCCGGCAAAGGGAGCTTTGCTCATCTTCGGCCACCGTGTGAACAATGTCGTGATAAACCGCTGCCGCAAGCCTGCGGATGCCGATATTCTGGTACCGGGCGATACTATCTCGCTTATCGGCACAACATCGAGCCGCATACCATACGAGGATATAGACAAAAATGACGTAACACCCGAAGAGGTGGATATCCTGCTGCGTGAGGGCTCGCGTCTTGCCCCCATACTTTCACAGACACGCATCCTGCGAGCCTACTCCGGAGTACGACCATTGGTGGCAGCCGACAACGACCCGTCGGGGCGTAACATAAGTCGTGGCATAGTCTGTCTTGACCACGCAGAACGCGATGGCGTGGAGGGTTTCATCACCATTACGGGCGGTAAGCTGATGACCTACCGTCTGATGGCCGAGATGGCGACAAATATGGCCTGCCGGAAGCTCGGCAAAAAGGCTCATTGTCAGACAGCATCCACACCACTACCCGGCTCCGAGCCCAGCAAAGAGTCAAAGCGTGGCAAGTCGCACATCATAGAGCTCGGCATTGAGCAGAAGGCCGCCAAAGGCCGACACGGCACAATGAGCCGCTATATACATTCGCACAACGCTATTGACGATGCTCTGGTGTGCGAGTGCGAGCAGGTTTCGGTGGGCGAGGTAAACTACGCTATCAACAGCCTGCACGTGCATAATCTGATAAATCTGCGTCGTCGTACGAGAATGGGTATGGGAACGTGTCAGGGCGAGATATGTGCTTGTCGTGCGGCAGGTCTGCTTGGCAAGGCTAACAATTGTGCCGAGAAGAGCCTGAACGATATGGCAGCCTTCCTCAACGAACGCTGGAAGGGAATGTATCCCATTGCGTGGGGTGACACATTGGCCGAGGTACAATTCACATCGTGGCTCTACAAGGGCGTATGTGGATTACAGCCCGACAAAGGAGAGGGTATCAACGAAGAAAAAGAGCAGAGATAATGAGATATGACACCATCATAATAGGAGGAGGGTTAAGCGGACTTTGTTGCGGCATATCGCTTGCACGCCAGGGTCAGCAGGTTGCCATTGTGTCGGCAGGACAGAGTGCCCTGCACTTCTGTTCCGGCTCATTTGAGCTGTATGGCCGATGCGAAAATCCATTGGAGGGCATTGCATCTCTACCCAAAGAGCATCCCTATCGGAAGATGGGCATCGAACTTACGGCCTCGTATGCCGAACAGATAAAGGATATTTTTGAGGCAGCCGCAGTAAAGTGTACGGGCGAGGCGACCCGCAACCACTACTGCCTCACACCCATAGGAGTCATCAAACCTGTATGGCTGACACTCAACGACTATGCTCGTTTTGAGTCGCCCGACAGGATTCCGTGGCGGAAGGTTGCACTTGTGAATTTTGAGGGTTATCTCGACTTCTACCCGCAGTTTATCGCAAGCGGACTTGCCAAGTATGGAGTCAAGAGTGATATTCACTCGCTTTCTCTCACGGCATTCGACAACCTGCGAGAGAGCTCTACCGAGATGCGAGCCACCAACATAGCACGCATTATGACTGGTGAGATTCTGGAGCAGATAGCCGCCTACCTGAACAGCCACGCCGGCGATGCCGAGGCCCTGTTTCTCCCCGCCGCCTTTGGTCTGTTTGATGATACGGCAGTGGCCGAGTTGCGTGCGATGGTAAGTCTGCCGCTGTTCTTCATCCCCACAATGCCCGCATCGGTACCGGGAGTACGCACGCAAATCCAGCTAAAAAACTATTTTCAGAGGATCGGGGGCACATATCTGCTCGGCGACAATGTCGTAAGCGGTGAGATAGAGAACGGGCGATTAAAGTCGGTAAAGACGGCCAATCACGGCAATATGACCCTTTCGGCCGACAACTTCGTGATTGCATCGGGTAGTTTCTTCAGCCACGGACTGATAGCCTCACAGGAGAGCATCAGAGAGCCTATCTTCGGGCTGGATATCTATGCCGACAGAGTGCGAGAGGAGTGGTATGACAAGGATTTGTACTCCCATCAGGCCTATATGGGCTATGGTGTTGTAACCGACAATAAATTCCGCTGCAGCATCGACGGCAAGTGCATAGAAAACCTCTATGCCGCCGGCTCTATTTTAGCCCACCAGAACGCCCTTGACGAGGGTACGGGCGGAGGCGTTGCCATCACAACGGCTCTGTTTGTAGCAGACGAGATACTACGCAGCAGATAGCATAAGAGAACTTTACAGACGACTATGAGTCAGGATAAAAGCAACATAACCAACAGCAGTTTCGAGCAGTGCATAAAGTGTACTATCTGTACGGTTTATTGCCCCGTCACGGCCGTAAATGCCGCATATCCGGGTCCCAAGCAGGCTGGTCCCGACGGAGAACGTTATCGTCTGAAAAAGCCCATATTCTATGACGAGGCGTTGAAGTATTGTCTTAACTGCAAACGCTGCGAGGTGGTGTGTCCTTCGAATGTGAAGATTGGCGATATAATTCAGCTCGCACGCATAAAATACAGCACATCGTCGCCTCGACTGAGAGATTACATCCTTGCAAATACCGACCTTGTAGGCTCGCTATCGACGAAGATGTCGAAGATAGTAAACTCCACGCTGAAACACCCCGACGTAAAGAGCATTCTGGAAGCGACACTTGCCATCGACTCACACCGAGATTTTCCGAGTTATGCCGACGAGCAGTTCACCGAGTGGTATCGCAGAGAGGCACAGCAGGAGCAGGAGAGTTTTCGGCACAGTGTTACATATTTCCACGGGTGCTACGTCAATTACAACTATCCGCAGCTGGGGCGTGACCTTATCACACTGCTCAACGCTGTGGGTTATGGCGTAAAGCTGATGGAGAAGGAGAGGTGCTGCGGCGTGGCAAAGATATCGAACAAACTGATAAAACAGGCCACACGCGATGCCAGACGCAACCTTGCAGAGATTCGCACAGCCGTTGCCCGGGGCGAGGAGGTCATTGCAACAAGTTCGACCTGTTCATTCACAATGCGTGATGAGTACCAACATATCCTCGGCCTTGACAACAGTGATGTAAGGGAGAAGATAAACCTTGCGACGCGATTTATATACAGGCTCATAGATTCGGGCGAGATTAAGCTCGCCTTCCGTGACGATTTCAAGCGACGCATAGCCTACCATGCACCGTGTCATCTGGAGAAGCTGGGCTGGACGATATACTCTACATCGCTGCTGCGTATGATTCCGGGTCTTGAACTTGTTATGCTTGACTCGCAGTGTTGCGGCATAGCGGGTACATACGGATTCAAACGCGAGAACTATCGCTATTCGCAGGCCATAGGCGAGCCGCTGTTCCGACAGATAAAATATTCGGGAGTGGATGCCGTGGCGACAGATTGCGAGACCTGCAAATGGCAGATAGAGATGTCCGCAGGCGTGAAGGTTGAGCATCCGATATCTCTGCTTGCAGAGGCTCTCGACATTGAAGCTACACGAGCTTTGAATGGTGTAAAATAGCAAAAGCCTGACCTTATGTGCAATATATCAATACTATATTTGGTTTAGTTACCAAAATATTTGTATATTTGCACGCGTTTTATGTAAAATTTGAATTTTAACTAATAAAGAACTTATATATGCAGACTAACCAGCAAACCCTCGCCGGAACACTCTCATTCTCCGGCAAAGGTTTACATACAGGTGTAAATGTAAATATGACCGTCAATCCCGCCGAGGCAAATCACGGTATTGTCTTTCGTCGCGTCGATTTGGAGGGTCAGCCCACTGTGCCGGCTCTCTGCGAGTATGTGAACGATACTTCACGTGGTACTACCATCGAGAAAGGAGAGGCAAAGGTGAGCACCATAGAGCACATCGTATCGGCTCTCTGGACTATGGGCGTGGATAATGCATTGATTGACATCGACGGCCCCGAGACTCCTATTATGGATGGCTCGGCACGCGAATATGTTGCCTCTATCGCGGAGGTAGGTCTTGTTGAGCAGAACGTACCACGCAAGTATTACGAGGTTACCGAGAAGCAGGTATATACCATTCCCGACAAGGGCGTGGCTATCATCATCTACCCCGACGATGAGTTCACCGTATCGGTACACGTTGATTACAACTCGAAGGTTATCGGCAATCAGTACGCCACACTCGATATGTTTAACGAGTATGCCGAGAAGATTGCTCCCTGCCGTACATTCGTATTCCTGCACGAGCTGGAGCCACTGCTCAAGATGAACCTCATCAAGGGTGGTGATCTGGATAATGCTATCGTGGTGGTGGAGAACCCCGTATCTGACGAGCAGCTGGACCACCTGAAGAAGGTCTTCAACAAGGAGGACATCCGCGTTACGGGCGGTTACCTTAATAACCTCCAATTGCGTTTCCGAAATGAGCTTGCACGTCACAAGTTGCTCGACCTGCTCGGCGACTTCGCCCTTCTGGGTATGCGTATCAAGGGTCGTGTATGGGCATCTCGCCCCGGCCACTACGCCAACACCGAGTTTATGAAGCAGCTTCTGACCACCATACGTCGTGACGGCGAGAAGCCCGCATTCAAGTATAGTGCATCGAAGCCCGCAGTGATGGACATCAACGAGATTCGTCGTCTGTTGCCCCACCGCTACCCATTCCTCCTGGTGGATAAGGTCTTCCACCTCGACGAGAACTCTATCGGAGCAGTGAAGAATGTCACAGCCAACGAGCCACAGTTTACTGGTCACTTCCCCGAGGAGCCTGTTATGCCAGGTGTATTGCTGGTTGAGGCCATGGCACAGGCCGGAGGTCTTATCGTCTTGAATGGAGTGGAGAATCCTGCCGAATACTCGACCTACTTCCTGCGTATTGACAACGTGCGTTTCAAGCGTAAGGTTATACCCGGTGACACTATGCAGATTGAGGCTCATCTTATTGAGCCCATGCGTCGTGGCATCGCCTCTATTATGGGCAAGATATTCGTTGGCGGTCAGCTGGCCTGCGAGGCGACAATGACTGCACAGATTGTTAAGAATAAAAACTAAACCACTTAAATTATGATAAGCACACAAGCTTTTGTTCATCCCGATGCCAAGATTGGCAAGAATGTTACAATTGAGCCTTTTGCATACATCGCCGGCGATGTTGTCATCGGCGACGACTGCTGGATTGGCCCTTCGGCAGTTATTCACGACGGAGCTCGCATTGGCAAGGGCTGCAAGATTCACTCTTTCGCCTCTGTTGCCTGCACTCCGCAGGATTTGAAGTTCGCCGGTGAGGTCACTACGGCACAGATTGGCGACAACTGCGACATTCGTGAGTGTGTAACAATCTCACGAGGCACAGCTTCAACCGGCACTACCATCATCGGTTCAAACAACCTCATCATGGCCTATGCACACGTTGGCCACGATTGCGTTGTAGGCAGCAACTGCGTCATCGTCAATGGCGTATCGCTGGCAGGCGAGGTACACGTCGGCGACTGGGTAGTCATTGGTGGTCACTCGGCTGTTCATCAGTGGGTACATATCGGCGACCACGCTATGATTCAGGGTATGTCGGGCGTTACGAAGGATATTCCGCCCTATATCACCGCATCACGCGATGATCACTACGCAGGCATCAACAAGATTGGTCTTTCACGTCGTGGCTTCACTCACGAGCAGATTATGGCTATTCACGATGTATGCCGCATCCTGTTCCAGAGTGATTTGAACTACCTTAACGCCTGCGACAAGGTTGAGACAGATATTCCGCAGTCAGCAGAGAGAGATTATCTTTTGAACTTTGTCCGCAACTCAAAGCGTGGTGTTATCAAACCCTATGTAAAGAAGTCTGCTTCGGCAGAGTAACATTCGGTTACGGTTTTAATAAATAAAGGCTTGGAGAACAAACTCCAAGCCTTGTTTTTTATGGGAATGTTAGGGAGATTAGAGAGTTTAGGGAAATTAGGGAATTCACTAAACTCCTTAAAATTTATAACCCTTTCAGACTCTCAACCAGTTGTGGCATACCCTCGGCGGCACGGGCCTTGATATGCGTCAGAGGATTGCGAATCATCGAGGTATCGGGCTCGCCCGGATCCACCACATAGACCGGCACTCCTGCCCGGGCATAGCGTACCAGCATAGCCGCAGGATATACCGCCAGCGACGTGCCTACGACAATCATCACATCGGCCGAAGCGGCAATCTCGCACGCACGGTCAAACATCGGCACCGACTCTCCGAAAAAGACAATATGAGGACGCAGCAACGCACCATCCTCCGCCCTGTCGTCAAGTTTCTGTTCCCACCCATCAATAGGCACTATAAGGTCGGGATTACGCTGACTGCGGAGCTTCATCAGTTCGCCGTGCAGGTGCGTAACACGCGTTGAGCCAGCCCTTTCGTGCAGGTTATCGACATTCTGCGTCACAACCTCAACATCAAAATATTTTTCCAGTTCAGCAATGGCTCGGTGTGCCGCATTTGGCTCTACGCCCAAAAGTTCCTTGCGGCGTTTGTTGTAGAACTCAATAACCAACTCTCGGTTACGTGCCAGAGCCTCGGGTGTGCAGACATCCTCAATGCGGTACGAGGCCCACAGTCCGTCGGCATCGCGGAAGGTCGCAAGGCCACTATCGGCACTCACACCCGCACCCGTAAATACGACTATCTTTTTCATTAGGCTAATCTTTTTGCACAAGACTATCGTTCTTCTTTCCTCGCTTCTGTTGCAGATAATCGGCAACCTCTTTATCGGCTGCCTTTTTTGAGTCGTTGTAATAGATTATTGCCGTCCACACCGACAGCACTATCATAACAATTGGGACAACCAACCACTCAATATCGGGCTGCTCGCCACGATAAGCCTCCAAGCACCATTTGACAATCATCAAGGCAAGGCCTACTATACCTAATAAAGCATTTACAGCGAGTTTGCGTAATTTGCGACTATTCTCCATACGCTATTCTCTTTTGCTTGTTAAGGCCCACATTATGCCACCTACGACCACGCATGCCGCACATAACCAGAATAATGCGCTATGTAAGATGTTTACCGATATATCGGCAGTGTATTTGAGCGTAAAAATAATTGCCAAACCCACTATGCCGCATATTGTAATTATCATAATCTTGAATTTTGACAGCCACTTCGAGGGGGCCTCCTTGTAACGGATATAATCGCTCGCCACGCCAATCATCACACCCGCAACGAGTATTATCCATTTCAAAATATCGAGCAGGAGCATCACTCCATCGCCCTGAATGATTGAACTGCCCTCGAATACTACTCGCAATATGACAACGATTACAAATGCCGCTACTAATGTGTAGAGTATGAAGTTTAGTCTTTTGATTAGATTCTCCATATATTTCTAATTCCGTTATATATTTCTAATTCCGTTGTTTATATCTGGCAATGAGCCAAATTAGGCCACCCAGGGCAAATATCGCAAATAATATATTGCGTTCAGAGAGGGTTAAACAGTTGTCGTTACTGCGAAAGAGATTTATCACAAACAGCATTATTGCCAATATCGCAATTCCAATCAGCAAACCACCTGCCCAACGACGCCACTTGCGCCAAAATAGTCGCTTGCCTTGTCGCCAATAGCTTATGTTGTGCCACGCAAATAGAATGATGGTGATAACAGTGGTGACCCAAAATAGGACTCGGTTGAGGATATTCACACTCTCGCTTTGCGCCCAGGCGCTATCCGAATAGTGCGTTATATGCCCCAAAACCACCGAACAGAGCAGAAGTATCGCCCATATCGTGGTGAATATTCTTTTGTGATTATCTTCCATATATTACTCCTCTTGATTGTCGGTTTGTTCGTTTGGTTTACTCTCTGTCTTCACCTTTTTCAGACGGCCACTGCGTCGCAGGGCATCTGCAATTATCCATTGCAGTTGCCCATTGATGCTGCGGTATTCGTCCTCTGCCCAATGTTCCAAAGCCTCCATTGTGGCAGCGTCTATACGCAAAACAAAACTCTTATTTTCCGCCTTCTTTGCCATTATACTCTATTAATGGTACATTGTTCCGGCATTCACTACAGGCTGGGCCGACTCATCGGCACACAACACGACAAGCATATTGGTTACCATAGCGGCCTTACGCTCGTCGTCCAACTCAACAACACCCTCGTCATCGAGGCGTTCCAGAGCCATCTTGACCATCGACACAGCACCCTCGACAATCTTCTCGCGAGCCGAGATAATAGCATCGGCCTGCTGGCGACGCAACATAACGGCTGCAATCTCGGGAGCATAGGCAAGATAGTTGATACGAGCCTCAACAACCTCGATACCTGCAATGGCAAGGCGGTCAGCCAAGCGGCTCTCCAAAAGCTCATTTATCTCGTCGCTGCTGCTACGCAAGGTAATCTCGTCATCGCCGGCAGAGTTATTGTCGTAGGCGTAGCAACCAGCCACCTGACGCAACGCCGCATCACTCTGCACTGCCACGAAGTTTTCCAACATATTCATACGAGCCGACTGCGACACCGCACCCACCTCGTTGGCCGTAACATCGATATCGAAGACCGAACGATAAAGCTCGTCACGCTTCAAACGCCAAACAAGCACCAGACCAATCATAATAGGGTTACCCGTCTTGTCATTCACCTTGATAGGCTCGGCGTTGAGGTTGCGTGCACGAAGCGAAATCTTCTTTGCCGACATCAGGAAATTAATCCACCAGAAACCTGTATCGTAGAATGAGCCGCAATACTTACCGAAGAAGGTCAGCACGCGTGCCTCGTTGGGCTCCAAGAGGATAAAGCCACCTATGCAGCACAGCGACAAGATAAGCAGCACAATACCGCCAATCATAAGCCAGCCGGTCTGCATAGTGTCGTTCTCGAAACCGATGATATTCAAAACAATCATTGCGATTGAGCCGGCCATCATAGCAAGCAGCAGAAAGATCGCTACAAAACCGTTGATTTTCCAACCTTTGTACTCAAAATTTTTGTTCTCCATAGTCTTATAGTTTTAAAGTTACATTTGATATCATTTTGATATCACAAAGATATAGTCAAATTTAATAGGATACAAAATATTTTCACACTTTTTTTCGATATTTTTGTACAATATAGCTCAAAAGTGTAATTTTACAT
>JAFNXQ010000034.1 GCA_017383445.1 Alistipes sp. | reverse complement strand
TCGGTGGTCAGTTCGCTAAGGCTGGCAACATCATCGTTCGTCAGAGAGGTACAGTACACAACCCCGGTAACAACGTGGGTATGGGTAAGGACCACACTCTTTTTGCATTGGTTGACGGTACAGTTGAGTTCTGCAAGAAGTCGTCTGGCAAATCTTACGTTAGTGTAACTCCTCTGGCCGAGTAAGGCTTTAAGGGTTAAACGATTTTGGCGGAATCCATTTTGGGTTCCGCTTTTTTATGTGTTGGAGGGGGTGCTCCGTAAAGAAGAAAGGACAGAGATTCTCCTCTGTCCTTTCTTCTTTAATCCTGCTACGCAGGCTTTCCCTTCTTCATACCTCGGCAATTCAAACAGGATTGATTGCTCTCGGTTTGGCCTATAAGTTTCTCTGCTTTGGTGCGTTAGCCTTAATTTTGAATTAAGAATTTTGCATTTCGCATTAGGATTTTTGCTCTTCCTTCGTGTGGTCGATGTCACACGATGAGCAGTTGCCGTGACAGCCTATGTCGGCACAGTCCGTACCTGTATCCTCGCGTGACTCCTGAACGGCACACTTGATGCCCAGACGTTGCATATTCTTGTTGGTGGCAATCTCCGAGTCGATGTCGTGACCCTTGAAAATCTGCGTTAGCGACATTCCTAAAAAGAACAATCCGACAAAGCCGATAGATACCAATATCACTATCAATATAGTAGAAAATCCAGCTGACATAACCTCTTGTGTATTAATTTTTCACTTTTTGTTGAAAATACGGCTACAAATTTATATATTTGTGTGCTATTTTGCAAGATTGTACACTCATCGTGCCTAAATGTTGTTTGGCAGGGTAAGTGCAGGTGGAAAAGAGTGAAGAGATGAAGATTGTTATTTCCGGTGTAGGCGAGATGGGTAGCCACTTGGCAAGAATGTTAAGTGGTAACGGCCACGATATTACGATTATCGATAGCGATGCCAAGGCGTTGGAGGAGGTGGACAATGGTGCCGACCTCATAACCATCGAGGGTGACACGACAGCGTTTGCCGTGTTGCGTAAGGCTGGTGTGCGTCGCTGCGACCTCTTTATCGCTGTAAATCACGACGAGAATCAGAATATCCTCGCAGCCATTATGGCCAAGCAGCTGGGAGCCAAAAAGTCTATCGCACGCGTGGATAACAGTGAATATCTCGAACCCAACAACAAGGAGATGTTTATTGATATGGGTATCGATTACCTCTTCTACCCGGAGAAGGACGCTGCCCGCGAGGTTATCAACCTGCTGGGTTATACATCTACATCAGATTATGTCGATTTTTCGGGCGGTCTGCTCTCGCTTGTGGTCTTCCGCCTGGAGCCCACCTCTCCGTTGCTGGGTCGTAAGCTGATGGACCTTACGGTGGATGGCTCGCTGGACGAGTTCCGTGCGGTGGCTATCACACGCGGCAGTCAGACTATCATTCCACGCGGCCACGACGAGTTTATGGAGGGCGATGTGGTCTATGTGATTGCTCGTCACGACTCGGCCAAGATGGTTGCCGAATTGTCGGGACAGAAGAGTGTAGCGGTGAAGAACCTGATGATTCTGGGTGGCTCGCGTATAGGTATGCGTGTGGCGTTGGAGTTGCAGGACGAACTCAACATCAAGCTGGTGGAGTACAATGGTGAGAAGGCCTATCGTCTGGCCGAGGAGCTGGATAAGACCCTTATCATTCATGAGGACGGTCGTAATCTCGATGCTATGCTGGAGGAGGGACTTTCGAATATGGATGCCTTTCTGGCTGTTACGGGTCGTAGCGAAACCAATATTCTGGCAGCTATGCAGGCCAAGCGTATGGGTGTGAAGAAGGTCATCGCCGAGGTGGAGAATCTCAACTACATACGCCTTGCCGAGAGAGTGGGTATTGATACCATAATCAACAAGAAGCGTGTTACGGCATCAAACATATTCCGTTTCACGATGTCCACCGATGTTCAGGCTATACGATGCCTGACGGGTAGCGAGGCCGAGGTGCTGGAGTTTATCGTTAAACCCAACTCTCCGGCAACCAAGTCGATGATTAAGGATATGCACCTGCCGCAGGATATGATTATAGGCGGTATCGTGCGAGGGGATAAGGTCTTTATCGCTGTGGGCGATACGCAGATGCAGGCCTATGACCGTGTGGTGGTATTCTCTATGCCTGACTCGATAGCCAAGGCGGGTGAGTTTTTCAATTAAGCCACTGCGTGCAAGAGGAAGAGTGAAGAAACAAAAAAATATAGATTATGTATATAGCAATTGCGGGCAATATTGGTAGCGGCAAGACTACCTTGACCGAACAATTAACACAGCGTTACGGGGCGAAGGCCTACTACGAGAATATCGACAACCCATATCTGGGCGATTTCTACAACGATATGAGTAGCTGGGCTTTTCAGCTGCAGATTTTCTTCCTTGGAAGCCGTATCCAGCAGACTATGGAGATGCTTTCGAGTGGCGAGAAAAATATCTTCCAGGACCGCACGATATATGAGGATGCACACATCTTCGCCGAGAATCTCCATAGCATGGGATTGATTTCGTCACGCGACTTCGATACCTATATGAAGATTTTCGACCTTACGACAAATCTCATTCCGCAGCCCGACGTGCTGATATATCTGCGTGCGAGCATACCTACGCTTATCTCGCAGATCAAGCGTCGTGGTCGTGACTATGAGATGAATATCGACGAGGATTACCTGTTGCGTCTTAACGAGAAGTACGAGAACTGGATTAACAACATCTATAAAGGCAGGTTGCTTATCATCGATAAGGATGTGGATGATTTTGTGGAGCACCCCGAAATCATCGACCGCATCTGCGAGCAACTTGAAACAATGATAGGCGAGAAATAGTTGTCGGTATGCAGCTGCCCGAGGCGTTTATAGCGAGGATGAACCGCGAGTTGGGAGAGGAGGAGGCTGCGAAGCTTTGTTCGGCTCTCACTACCGAGCCATCTACTTCTGTGCGACTCAACCCGGCGAAGCTGACGGAGGCCGAGTGGCCCTCGGAGGGGGTTGAGTGGAGCCGTTATGGCTACCGCCTGACTCAAAGGCCGAGCTTTACTCTCGATACGCAGTTTCATGCCGGAGCATACTATGTGCAGGAGGCGAGTTCGCAGTTTGCGGGCTACATTATGGCGAGTGCTATGGGTGGCGAGGAGTACTGCGAGGGAAAGCGAGTGCTCGATATGTGTGCCGCACCAGGAGGCAAGAGCACCCACTATGCTACGCTTGTGGGCCGTTCGGGACTTGTTGTTGCCAATGAGATAAATCGTAGCCGAGCTGCTGTTCTGGCCGATAATGCCCGTAAGTGGGGTCTGGGAAATATGGTCATAACCTGCAACGACTCGTCGCGAGCTTCGCTTTTAGAGGAGTGGTTTGATGTGGTGGCCGTTGATGCTCCCTGTTCGGGCGAGGGTATGTTCCGTAAGTCGGAGGAGGCTGTCGAGCAGTGGAGTGATGCCAATGTGGCGATGTGTGCCGATAGGCAGTGGGAGATTTTGGAGAATGCCTTTCGGGCGTTGCGTCCGGGTGGCGTGTTGATATATAGCACCTGCACATTCAATCAGGAGGAGGATGAGTGCGTTGTAAGACGATTGGCGGAGGAGTATGGCGATTATCTGTGCGAGGCTCCGCAGGTCTTTACCGATGAGAGGTGGGGTGTCGTGACAGGCCGCGAGGCTATGTTCCAGACATTCCGATTCTTCCCGCATAAGGTTACGGGCGAAGGAATGTTTATGGCCGTGGCGAGGAAGTGTGGCGAGGGTGTTGTTCGTCGTCGCCAGAAGGTGCGAAGCAAGGCTATCGTGAAGGTTGGCGGTAAGGATGCCGAGGAGCTATCACGCTGGGTGCAAAATCCTTCCGAGATGACCTTCTTTCAGGCTGGCGAGATGTTGTATGGCTGTCGTCGGGAGCATTTCGATGATATAGAGATGCTGTCGGGCATAATGTCGGTAATCTACTCCGGCGTGGCTATGGGACAGATATTTAAGGGCAAGCTGAAGCCCGATGCGTCGCTGGCTCTCTATGCAGAGCTGAACCGCAAGGCGGTGGCGTGTGCAGAGGTGGATGAGTCGGTGGCGTTGCAATTTCTGCGTAAGCAGGATATGTCGGCCGAAGGCTTTTGTGAGGGCATAAATCTGGTTGTCTGCAAGGGTCAGTCGCTGGGCTTTGTCAAGCGTATTGGTGTGAGGGTTAATAATATGTACCCCAATGCGTTGCGAATTTTGAAATAACGAAAAACTAAATAATATGGCTGTAAAAAAACTCTATTACTCTATGGGCGAGGTGGCCGAGATGTTTGATGTCAATCACTCGCTGATACGTTATTGGGAGTCGAAGTTCGACTGCCTGCGTCCGCACAAGAATCAGAAGGGTAATCGTATGTTTACACCTGCCGATATCGAGAAACTCAAACAGATATACCACCTTGTGAAGGAGCAGGGTATGACGTTGGAGGGTGCTCGCAAGGCAATGAAGGGCCCGGCAAAGGAGATTACTCGCGATGCGGAACTTCTGGAACGCTTGCAGCGTATCCGTTCGGAGCTGGTAGAGGTGCGTGAAAGCCTCAAAGCGGGAGCTGATGAGCAGATTGTAGAGTCTGCATCGCCCGCCTGGGAGGAGGCTGATGAGAGTGCGTCAGGCAGCCGCCAAATGCGTCAGGGTAAGGCCGTTACCGTCATCGAGAGTGGCGATAAGGGTGAGGAAGAGGAGAAGCCTAAGCGTCGTGCCCCACGTCGTAAGAAGGCCGACGAGGAGAAGGAGTTGTTCCCATTTTATGAGCAGTCACTTTTTTAGGCCGTAGCAGCGATGAAAGTTCGTGAAATTACATCTGTTATAGAGGCTTTTGCTCCGCTGTCGTTGCAGGAGTCGTACGACAATGCCGGTCTGATTGTCGGTCGTGAGGATGACGAGGTGCATAAGGCTCTTCTGGCCGTAGATGTTACCGAGGAGGTGCTGGCAGAGGCAGTCGCCGAGGGTTGCGATATGGTCATCACGCATCATCCTATCGTTTTTCATGCAATGAAACGCTTCAATTCGGCAAGCGTCACAGAGAGATGTGTTGAGGAGGCCATCCGCCGAGGAATAGTTCTCTATGCGGCACATACCAATCTCGACAGCACACCGCAGGGTATGAGCTGGCGTGTTGCTCAAATGCTTAATCTGCAAGATGTTGAAGTGTTGCAGCCTACCAACGATACGGGTGCCGGTTTTGGCGTTACGGGAGTGTTGGCCGAGGCTGTCGAAAGTGAGGTTTTTATGCGTGAGGTGATGTCGCAGTTTGGCGTCAGAGCCTTGCGTCATAGCGATATCATAAAGCCGAAGGTTCGCAAGGTCGCTATATGTACCGGTGCGGGCGGCTCGTTGATAGATGAGGCTCGTCGGTCGGGTGCTGACATCTATTTGACGGCAGATTTGAAATATAACGACTTTATGAGGCACGAAAACACCATTATTTTGGCAGATATGGGCCATTTTGAGAGTGAATATTGTGCAATTGAGATTTTATTTGATATTTTATCAAAAAAAATGCTTACCTTTGCAGTTCGCAAGAGTGTGCACTCGCGAAATCCGGTGAACTATATGGTCGGAGAGTAGTGGCTTTTTGGGGGAAAAGACTCTGCGATAGGTCTGTCTAAAACAAATTTGAGATATATGGCACAGAAAAAGACATCTGAAATCGATTACTCGATGCAGGAGAAGATTATGGCTCTCTATGAGTTGCAGAAGATTGATTCTCAGATAGATGAAATCAACAAAGTAAAGGGCGAACTGCCTCTCGAAGTAGAGGATTTGGAGGATGAGATTGCGGGCTTGAATATCCGTATCGAGAACATCAACGCCGAGATTGAGGAGTTGAACTCATTGACCAAGCAGCGTAAGCGTGAGGTTGATCAGGCGAAGATTCAGATCTCTCACTACAAGGAGCAGCAGAACAATGTCCGCAACAACCGTGAGTACGATGCCATCACCAAGGAGATTGAGTATCAGGAGTTGGAGATTGAGTTGGCCGAGAAGCGTTTGAAGGAGTATGCCGTAGCAATGAAGGCCAAGAAGGCACAGCTTGAGGATGCCGAGGCTGTTGCATCGGAGCGCGGCGTGGATCTCGCAGCCAAGAAGGCAGAGTTGGAGAGCATTGAGGCTGAAACAGCCGATCAGGTAGCAGCATTGGAGGCACAGGCCGACAAGGCGAAGGTTAAGATTGACGAACGTCTGCTCTCGGCTTATGGCCGTATTCGTGGCAGCGTGCGTAATGGCCTGGCTGTTGTAACCGTGAAGCGTGATGCTTGTGGTGGTTGCTTTAACCGTATTCCTCCCCAGCGTCAGGCTGATATCCGCTTGGGTAAGAAGCTTATCGTTTGCGAGTATTGCGGTCGTATCCTTGTTGCCGAGAACGAGTAGTCGCCGGCAGCGGAGAAGTGTTAGGAGAGCAGAGTTTTCTGCTCTCTTTTTTTTGTTGCAGTGGTGTGAAAAATTGCCTTGTATCTCTTCGTTTGGAACAGATGGTGACTCTTATACCTATATTTTATAAGAAAAAGGGTCGATGGGTGGGATAATTCATAAAATATAATTAACTTTGCAACGTGTTGGTTATTGATTAAATCGGTGATACAAAATGAAGATAGCTCTTGCCCAATTAAACTATACAATCGGAGATATTGACGGCAATACTGCCCGTATAATTGATGCTATACGCAAAGCCAAGGCGGAAAAAGCGGATCTGGTGCTTTTTGCCGAATATGCGGTGAGCGGAACACCTGCTTATGACCTGTTGCGAAAGACAACATTCCTGACTCTGTGCGAGGAGGCATTGGAGGATATTGCCAAGGAGTGTCATCATATAACAGCTATCGTGGGTTCGCCCTATCTTACCGACAGAGGTGCTATGAGTACCGCTGTCGTCTTGCGTAATGGCCATATCGACGAAGTTGTTGAGAAGCAGCATATCACGGCTCGCCGCGAGATGGGTTTCATTGTCGGTGGCGAGGGTTACAAGGTGATTGAGGTGTGTGGTCGCAATATAGCCATTATGGTTGGCGATGACCTCTCTCATTTGCAGGAGCTGGATAAGGAGGCTGATTTCGTTGTCAGCATCAATGCTCGCCGTTATAGCAAGGGCCTGCTCTCATCGCGTTACGAGATGATGCGTCGCCTGACCTATACGGAGAATCGTAATATCATCATCATCAATCAGGTTGGAGGTTCTGGTGATGTTGTCTATGATGGCACATCGGGCATCATGAACCGCAAGGGCGAGATAGAGCTCTTTATGAAGAGCTTTGAGGAGGATTTCGTTGTCTTCGATACTCTCGCCGAGCATAAACCTTTGGAGGCTGCCCCCTACACATCGTATAACGACCGTACCCGCATGATTTACAAGGCGGCGTGTCTTGGTCTGCGTGATTATTTCCATAAGAACGGATATGCCAAGGCTTGTGTCGGCTTGTCGGGAGGTATCGACTCATCGGTTGTGGCTTGCCTGGCTGTAGGAGCTTTGGGTAAGGAGAATGTGCGAGGTCTGATGATGCCGTCGCAGTTCTCATCGGAGGAGTCGGTTGAGGATGCCAAGGAGTTGGCTCGCCGTCTCGATATAGAGTATAGCGTATTGCCTATCAATGAGGCATATACCGCCATTATGGATACTTTGAAGCCTGTGACGGG
>JAFNXQ010000033.1 GCA_017383445.1 Alistipes sp. | reverse complement strand
CGCAGTGGTTTTGGCTCCACCTTTTGCCACCAAAAGGTGGTAAAGAGAGAAATACCCTCGACACAATAAAAGACTCTCACGTCGGGCGTTGCCCTCCTCAGAGTGACGATTATTAGGAGGTTAGGGAGGTTAAGGAGTTTAAGGAGTCCCTAAATTCCCTAACCTCCCTATAAAAAAAGTAACAGAGTAACAGAGTAACAGAGTAACAGGGGTGTTACTACTGTTACTCCTGTTACTATTTGTTACTATTTGTTACTATTTGTTACTCCTGCTGCCATATTTGCAGTTTTACACTTTTTTTGCTACATTTGCGTTATGTGAATATAGGCAGCTATACCTCACACATAGCTGTCGGAGGATATAAAACTGATAACCAAACATTTTACCTATGAATAGATTTCGTTTTCTGCTGTATAGTGTGATGCTCCTCGTAGCAACCACTATGCTGTCAAACAGTGCCGAGGCACAGAATCGCCGTATCGACATCGTCGATATGCGTTGCGAATATAGCGTAGAGCCTCTCTTCATCGACAAGAGCCGTATCCGCTTCACGTGGGCCTATGCCGCACAGGGTGCAAGGGATAAGGGCTTTGAGCAGCTCACCGCCGAGGTGCTTGTTGCCGAGAACGAGGAGGACCTGAAAAAGGCATATACCTGCCTTCTGACCAGCGGTCGCATCAACACCGACAAGCAGCGTATCGATATGCTCACCGTAGGCTTGGAGCCTCACAAGCGTTACTGCTGGCAGGTGCGAATCTATAACGGCTTGGGTGGCGAGCAGCTGCGTAGCGATGTGCAGTGGTTCTCTACGGCCAAGCTGCTGGGCGAAGAGTGGCAGGCGAAGTGGATTACCGACCAGAAGGATAAGAATCACCGCCCCGCACCTATGCTCCGCAAGCGTTTCGAGGTGAAGGGCGAGGTGCAGCGTGCTATGCTCTACATCAGTGCTGCGGGTTACTACGATGCGATGATAAACGGCGTGAGGGTGTCGGACGACTGGCTCTCGCCGGGCTTCACGCAGTACGACAAGCGTAACCTCTATATGACCTACGATGTTACCGACAAGTTGCAGGCGGGTGCTAATGCCATCACTGCAACCCTCGGTAACGGCTTCTATAACGAATATACGGGTATGACCGTGTGGCAGTATGAGAGTGCCCCGTGGCGTAATCGCCCCCGTATGATTTGCGAGCTGCATATCGACTATACAGACGGCAGCAGCGATGTTGTGGTGTCGGATAAGTCGTGGCGTACGACTACGGGAGCCGTTGTGGGCAATGTGATATATGCGGGCGACGTGGTCGATGCACGCCTCGATGTGGAGGGGTGGTGTGATGCGTCGTTTGACGATGCGGCCTACCCCGAGGCTGTGGAGGTGGATGCCCCCTCGGACCTTCTCCTGTCGCAGCAGATGCCCCCGATACGAGCTACCGAGCACTGCAAGCCTGTCAAGGTGGATAAGCGTTCCGACAGAGAGTATGTCTTCTCGTTTGCCGAGAATATGGCTGGCGTATGTACCCTCCGCGTGAAGGGCGAGAGGGGTACGCGTATCACTATGGAGCACGGCGAGCTGAAGCGTCAGGACGGCTCGGTGGAGATGGCCAACATAGCCATCTATGCACACCCTGTGGGCGATGCCGTATTCCAGACCGACATCTACACCTTGAAGGGTGGCGACGGGTACGAGGAGTTCACGCCTCGCTTCCACTATAACGGCTTCCAGTATGTCACGGTGCGTGCCGACCGACCCATAGAGCTGGACGAGAGCTCTCTCACGGCTCACTTTATCCATACCGACGTGGAGTCTATCGGTACATTCGAGTCATCCAACGAGATGTGGAACAAGCTGTGGCGTGCCGTACGCCGTTCATACTTGAGCAACCTGTACGGCATACCCACCGACTGCCCGCAGCGTGAGAAGAATGGCTGGACGGCCGATGCACACATCAGCATAGATATAGCCCTGACCAACTATGACGCTATCCTCGCCTACGAGAAGTGGATTGACGACATTGTCGATAACCAGCGTGAGGATGGCTCCATCTCGGGCGTCATACCCGGCACGGCGTGGGGCTTTGCCGACTGGATTGGCCCTGTGTGGGACGCTGTGATGTTTATCATCCCCGATGCCTTGTATAACTACTACGGCGATGAGAGCTCAATACGCAGGATATATCCCACCTGCCAACGCTATCTGGAATACCTCCGAGGTCGCGAGAATGAAGAGGGCGTAATCGCCTACGGACTCAGCGACTGGTGCTTCTGGCAGACGCAGACCCCCAACGACTATACGGCTGCGGCGTTCTACTACTACGACAATACGCTGATGGCACGCTTCGCCAGGATACTGGGCAAGAGGGAGGATGCCGAACGCTATGCGAAGAAGGCCAAGGAGTTGCAGAAGTATATCAACAACAAGTTCCTCGATGCCGAGACGGGCGTATATTCCATAGGCAAGATTACGGCACAAGCCCTGCCTCTGGCGTTGGGTTTTGCCCCCGAAAATCTGCGTGAGAAGGTCGCTGCACGCCTCAATGAGGCTGTTGTGGAGAGTGGCTATGTCTGCGACTTCGGTCTTTTGGGCAGCAAATATACCCTGCGTATGCTGGTCGATTACGGCTATGTGGATACGGCCTATCGTCTGGCTACACAGACCAAACGCCCATCGTGGGGTAACTGGATAGAGAGTGGCTTCACTACTCCTCTCGAAACGTGGGCTATACGCGATACATTCCGCGACTCGTCGGCCAACCACGTGTTCTTTGGCGATATTGCGGCGTGGATGCACAGCCACATAGCGGGTATTCAGTATGACCGTGACAAGCCCGGTTTCAGCCATATCATCATACGCCCCGCCTTCCCCGAGGGTTTGGAGTGGGCAAAGGCAAGCTATAAGTCGGTACGCGGCGAGATAGCCTCATCGTGGCGACGACACGGCGATAAGGTCACCTTGCAGGTGCTTGTGCCGCTGAATACAACGGCAACGGTCTATTTCGACCAGAAGTATGAGATTAAGGGTACGGGTACGCCTATAACCCTTGTGGGCAATGCTGTAAAGAGTAAATAGCGATAGTATGGTTGTGGGGTGGTATGCTCTGCAACCATTTTTTTGATAGAGTAAATAGCGTGAAGAGATGAAGTTCAGACCCGTGGCAAGGCTCTTTTTCGTTGTGTTGTGTGCGGTGTTGTTTGCGATGAATGCTGCGGCACAATCTTCGCTTGGTATTGTCTTCTACGATGTGGAGGGGCTCTACGACACCATACCGTCGAAATTCTACAACGACAGGCGTTATACTCCCTCAGGCTCACTTGGTTGGAGTGCCGACCGCTATGCCCGCAAGATAGCAAGTACGGCTGCGGTGCTGGACTCTGTGGCGATGCCTCTTGTGGCGTTGTGCGGTGTTGAGAATGAGCAGGTCGTGCGAGAGCTGACGGAGGCGTGCAGTGCCGACTACGCCTATCTGCATCGCACGTCCGATTTCGGTTTGGGAATGGACTTTGCACTGCTCTACTATGGCGATACATTCCTCCCGATACGCATCGAGGAGTATGGCTATGCGTTGTGTATCGAGGGTGAGATAACAGCAGGCGGATGGGCGGAGAATGGAGAGTCCGACAGCCGAAAAATAGCAATCATTATTACGAGGCGTCCACGCGATTTGGAGCATGTGGTCAGCCGTGTGCGGCAGAGGGATAAAGAGTGTCGGATAATAGTGCTTGGTGAGGTGCATGGTGTTGATTTCAAGTCACTTGGATTGCGTGATATGACGGCTGTGGCCGAGCAGTCGGGCTATGGCACAACAGTCAATGAAGGCCGTTGGAGGATGACCCACCGCATAGCCACCGACCTCGGCGGAGAGTGCCGTTGCGGGGTCTATATCAAGCGTTGGCTGCTCAACAGGGAGGGGCATCCGCAGCCCACCTATCAGCGGGGTAAATATGTGGGTGGTTACTCCTCGTCGCTGCCCGTGTATCTATATTTTGAATAATTGTTTGCAGATTGAGGATTTTTTTTGTAAATTTGCGAGTTTGAAAGAGTATAGGATAAAATTTGTAACAAAATAACTGAATTATCATAACAAAACATTAAAAACAGAACAATTATGGCAGATGTAAAACGCGTCTATACCTTCGGTAACAAGCTGGCTGAGGGTAATGGTAAGATGAGAGAGTTGCTCGGTGGTAAGGGTGCAAACCTTGCAGAGATGAACCTCATCGGTATCCCCGTACCTCCGGGATTCACTATCACTACTGATGTATGTACCGAGTACTACAAGCACGGTAAGGAGAAGGTTATCGAGTTGTTGAAGCCCGAAGTTGAGAAGGCTATCGCAAACATCGAGAACCTCACAGGCCGTAAGTTCGGCGACAAGGAGCTTCCTTTGCTCGTGTCTGTTCGTTCAGGTGCTCGTGCGTCAATGCCCGGTATGATGGATACTATCCTCAACCTCGGTATGAATGACGAGGCTGTTGAGGCTGTATCGAAGCTCTCTGGCAACCCCCGTTTCGCTTGGGACTCATATCGTCGTTTCGTGCAGATGTACGGTGACGTTGTTTTGGGTATGAAGCCCGTATCAAAGGAGGATCAGGATCCTTTCGAGGTTATCATCGAGGAGCAGAAGGAGAAGCGTGGTGTCAAGATGGATACCGACCTTACTGTTGAGGATTTGAAGGAGTTGGTTGCAAAGTTCAAGGCTGCTGTTAAGGAGCAGACCGGTAAGGACTTCCCTGCTTGCCCATGGGAGCAGTTGTGGGGTGCAGTATGTGCAGTGTTCGGTTCTTGGATGAACGAGCGTGCTATCCTCTATCGTAAGCTCAACAACATCCCCGCAGAGTGGGGTACTGCCGTATCAGTTCAGGCAATGGTATTTGGTAATATGGGTGAGAACTCAGCAACAGGTGTTGCCTTCTCTCGCGACGCTGCGACAGGTGAGAACATCTTCAACGGTGAGTATCTTATCAACGCACAGGGAGAGGACGTTGTAGCAGGTATCCGTACTCCCCAGCAGATTACTATCGAGGGCTCACGCCGCTGGGCAAAGGCACAGAACATCTCTGAGGAGGAGCGTTTGGAGAAGTATCCTTCATTGGAGGAGGTTATGCCTACCGTATATGCCGAGCTTAACGAGATTCAGCACCACTTGGAGACCTACTTCAAGGATATGCAGGATATCGAGTTCACTATTCAGGACGGTAAGCTCTGGATGTTGCAGTG
>JAFNXQ010000003.1 GCA_017383445.1 Alistipes sp. | reverse complement strand
CATTTCCCGAAAAAGAGCTGGCCAAGGTGTGGGTGGTTATCATCGACGAGATAAACACTTACAAGGATTCGCCCGCCGATATGATATTCGATTCGTTTGACGATATGATATTTGCAGGCTCGGAGTTGGGCCACAACATATTAGGCACAAAATCTTCATTAGCAAGATATTCCACCAATCATATAAAGCAATTTATCACTCGCACACATACTACCGACCAGATGGTTTTCTCGTCAATCGGTAATCTCTCGGTAGGTGCGGTGCAGAAGGTTGCTATGCGTTATCTTGCCGAGCAAGGAGCTACACAACGCACCTTCAAGCGTACAGCCCCCACAGACGTTGCACCCTTTGAGAAGTGCATCAACAAACACACGCACCAGACACACTGCATAGTGGGTGCAAGGGCATACGACATCAACGCCGAGAAGCGTTTGCCTCTGTCGCTATTGATAAATATTTTGGGCGGTCCTTCGGCGAACTCTCGCCTCAACATTCTGTTGCGGGAAAAGAATGGCTTGTCGTACAATATCGAGGCAGCATACACGCCATATAACGACTGCGGAGCTGTGGCGATATATTTCAGCTGCGACCACCACAACGCTGACCTGTGTCGAGAATTGATTGACAAGGAGTTATGCTCATTACGCAATACACGCCTCACATCGCGACAGCTATCGCTTATCAAGCGTCAGTTTTTGGCGCAGATGGCCATTTCGATGGAGAATAACGAGGGTTATATGTTAGGTGCGGGCAAAAGCTATCTTGTTCACGACGAGATAGATACGCTGGAAGAGGTTTACAAGAAGGTTTCAGCCGTTACGGCAGAACAGATTATGGAGGTTGCCGAGGAGATATTTGCTCGCCCCTCAACGCTGATATATAGATAAAAGATGAAAGAGCAAAGATGAAAGATAAAAACTCTTTGAACTTTAACATTACGCCTATGGACTTATTGGAAAAATATATTCACGAAAACTCTTCGGCCGAGGATACTCTGCTGCACGAGTTGGACCGCGAGACACACCTGCGGGTCATAAATCCCCGTATGATTTCGGGTCATATTCAGGGTAAGTTGCTGGAACTGATGGTCAAGATGTTCCGCCCGCAGCGAATACTTGAAATTGGCACTTTTACGGGCTATTCGGCTCTTTGCATGGCTGCCGGCTTGGAGGAGGGTGCAGCTATCGACACCTGCGAGGTGGATGACGAGTTGGAGTGCATTGCACAATCATTCTTTGACCGTTCGCCACACGGCCACAAAATTCATCTGCACATCGGCTCGGCATTGGAGATTGCTCCAAAGTTGGGCGGGCCGTTTGATATGGTCTTTATAGATGGTGACAAGCGCGAGTATCCCGCATACTACAATATGCTGATGGATAAGGGCTTGGTGCGTAGCGGTTCGATACTGTTGGCCGACAACATCCTATGGTACGGCAAGGTTGTGCAGCCCGTAGCCCACAACGACCTCCACACGCAGGCACTCATTGAGTTTAACCGTATGGTCGTGGAGGACGATAGGGTAGAGAGTGTTATCCTTCCCCTGCGTGACGGCATAAATATTATAAGGGTAAAGTAATTTCGCCAAACAACACAATAAAAATGAGGCTATTCAACCATCGCATGGCATATAGCCTCATTCTGTTTCTAATTGGTCCTACATATTTTGTGGAGCAGCAGGGCGTTTGGCTCTATCAACCTCGCTGACCCTAATGGGAATAGCTCGCACAATATAATCTTTCTCATTGTCTTTCAACGATGCAAACGAGCAATGGAAACTTCGCTGTGCCAACCCCTCTCGTAATTCGGCGTAGGCTTCAAGAATTGTATTTTGAATCTCCATATATCGGCCTGCCGGCACATCTTTTACTGCTTCGATTGAGATTACGCCATTGCTTACAGGGTAATGCACCTCGCCCTTATCACGCGGAATGGTCTGCCAAGTAAAGTCTGCATAATTCGGATTCTTAACCTGTCGCTTACCATCTCTATGCTCGGAATTATCGACAAAGGCCTTAACAATCTCTTTCAGTTCACCCATTTCAACCACTCCCTGCGTTCCATTCGGTCGTGTAGTCAAGACTTTACCACGAGCATTAACAAAGAGTGTCAGCAAATTACGACTTGTCATAATGTAATCGGTAACCGAGATAACCTCGGCTGCCGAGTTGGTCGAGGATGACGACAAACCCTTTAACAACTTTTTTGGCACATCATACTGAACTCTTAACATATTTGCCTCGCGTGCCATCTCCTTGATTTCATTTATTTTACCCATCGGGACATCATCATCGGCTTTGATAGAGAGTATTGCCGCAACACCCATCTTCTCGCGAGCCTGCTGTAACTGAGACAACAACTGCTCTTTCTTAACTTCCTGACCATTAAACAATAGTTTACCATCGGCCGATATATAGACCTCTGCTTTGTTTTCATCGACTTGACTATCTTCACTCTGCTGTGGAAGAACAACCTCTGCTTCGGCACGCACCGCACCAAAAGCTAAAATCATAGCCGCAACCATCGGAAGCACCATACTAAGGCGCAAGAAAGAGAACTTTCCTTTCTTAAATTCTGTCATCATAATAAAGCGTTTTTTAGTGATTTGACTTCTCAACCCGCAAGTTATATCCGGATTATAACCGAAGAGTTGACGGAAAATGATTTTTCTATATTCTTGAACATCGTAACCTTCACTCAACACATCGCTATCGGCCTCCCACTCCTGTACTTGGATTAGCATATTGCCCATAATCCACACAAAAGGATTAAACCACACAACACACCGCACAAACTCCACTATAATGCGTTCAGTGGTATGATGATGGCGTATATGACTCGCCTCGTGAGCCACAATCTGCTCGCGTTCAACACCTTGAATCGAGAAATTGAGAAATATTGTTCGCCAGAATGAGAATGGCTCACGCACCTGCACGCTCTCGGCCAAAGTGTATGCCTCATAGAATGTTAATCGAGATTGCTTTCGAAGATGTTGAATCTGGTATATCCGCCACAAGAAACGAATTAGATTAAAACCCGCAATGACAAGATATATTACCAATGCAACCGACCCAAATAGTTTACTCCAATCTATTGGCTGTGACACATCAGAAACCGTCACAGCGACAGCCAATTGTTCCGGTGCTGCAACCACTGGAATCTCCAAATATACCGTTTCGGCAGGATATAACGGCAACTCCATAATAGGAATCGCGACACCAAGTGCCGTCGTCAATACCAAATAGAGGCACGATGCACGGTGCGACACACGCCCTTCCAAGACGAGTTTATATAACGCGAGAAAGAGGGCACAACAGACCAAACTCTCCAATATATATTGAACAGCAGACATTACTTCTTATCATTTAACAGATTCAGAATTTCATCAACCTCTTCGACAGATATCGAGTTGTTATTTGACAAGAACGACATCATACGGCTTGCTGAGCCACCGAAAAAGTTATTCAACACCGACGACATAAAGCCTCCGGTATAGGTATCTCTATCAATAATGGGGTAGTACTCGTAACTCTTACCATAAGAACGATGCCCGACAAAACCCTTCTTCTCTAATATACGCACAAT
>JAFNXQ010000032.1 GCA_017383445.1 Alistipes sp. | reverse complement strand
CTACAACTTCCCTCCCTTCTCAACAGGCGAGGCTCGTCCTGCACGCGGTGTGAGCCGTCGTGAGATTGGTCACGGTCACCTGGCATGGCGTGCTTTGAAGCCTATGATTCCCACAGGCGAGCAGATGCCTTACGCTTTGCGTGTAGTATCAGATATTTTGGAGTCTAACGGCTCTTCATCAATGGCTACGGTTTGTGCCGGCACACTGGCTTTGATGGATGCAGGTGTGAAGATCAAGAAGCCCGTATCGGGTATTGCTATGGGTCTTATCTCTGACTCTGCAACAGGTCGCTGGGCGGTGTTGTCTGATATCCTTGGCGACGAGGACCACCTTGGCGATATGGACTTCAAGGTAACAGGTACCGCAGACGGTATCACCGCTACACAGATGGATATCAAGGTGGATGGCCTCTCTTATGAGGTATTGGCTACCGCTTTGGAGCAGGCACGCAAGGGCCGTATGCATATCCTCGGCAAGATCACCGAGACTATCGCTGAGCCACGCGAGGATTACCGCCCATTTGTTCCCCGCATCGTACAGATTCAGATTCCGAAGGACTTCATTGGTGCTGTTATCGGCCCCGGTGGTAAGGTTATTCAGGATATTCAGAAGACCACAGGTACTACTATCACCATCACCGAGAATGACGAGTGCGGCGTAGTGGATATCTTTGGTGTAGATAAGGAGGCTTTGGATGGTGCTTTGGCTCGCATCAAGGGTATCGTAGCTGTTCCCGAGGTAGGTGAGGTTTATCAGGGTACTATCAAGAGCATCGTTGCTTTTGGTGCTTTCGTTGAGATTCTTCCCGGTAAGGAGGCTCTGTTGCATATCTCGGAGATCGACTACAAGCGATTCGAGACTATGGATGAGACCGGCTTGAAGGAGGGTGACACCATCGAGGTTAAGCTCATCGGCGTAGATCCCAAGACTAACAAGTATAAGCTCTCACACAAGGCTCTTATGCCCAAGCCCGAGGGTTGGGTAGAGCGTGAGCGTAAGCCTCGCGAGGGTGGAAAGCCCCGTGGCGACCGCCGTGAGAACAAGGAGCGTAAGAACTAACAAATAATTAATATTAACTATTTTAACGCCAAAAAAAATTATGAAAAACGTATTGAAATTGGTTGCAGTTGCCGTTTTCGCTTTCGGCTTGACCGGTTGTAACTGCTTTGGCAAGATGGCCAAGAATCAGGATGAGGTAAGCATCTCTTGCACTCCTGAGGTACTCGTACTCAACAATGGTAAGGTTGAGGCTGACATTACTGTTAAGTTCCCCGTAGAGTACTACAACAAGAAGGCAGTATTGAAGGTTACTCCCGTTATCGTATTCGAGGGCGGTGAGGTTGCAGGTGCAACAAAGTATTTCCAGGGTTCAAAGGTTGACGAGAATTACACTGTAGTTGACAAGACTATGGGTGGTGAGTACACTCTTCACGTAGAGTTCCCTTACGACGATCGTATGGCAAACTGCGAGTTGCAGTTGCAGGTAGAGGTTAAGTGCCCGAAGGGCAAGTGCAAGGAGTTTACTTTGGTAAACGCAAACACTGGTGCACTTCCTACAAAGGCTGAGAAGGCTGCTTTGGCAGCAGGTGGCGATGAGGCTACTGCTATCAAGCGTGCTTTCGGTTTGACTGTTGCTACCGGTATCAACACTTTGCAGAAGGAGTTGGATTACGCTTCAGTAATGGCTAACACAGCGAACAACTACAAGAACGTAACCACTGTTGTTACAAAGGCTGACATCGTTTACGCTATCAACTCTTCACGCGTATCAAAGAAGGCTACCGAGACTGAGGATTTGAAGGCATTCGTTGAGAATGTTGTTGCACAGCTCTCTAACGACCGTGCTACACAGAACCTCTTCGTTAATGGTTATGCTTCTCCCGATGGTCCCGAGAAGTTCAACGACAAGCTCTCTAACGCACGTTCAGAGTCTGGTCACAAGGCTGCCAGCAAGCTCTTGAAGGAGACTGGCATGGAGTTGGACGCTGCTTCTTATGGTGAGGACTGGGAAGGCTTCAAGGAGTTGGTTGCAGCTTCTAACATTGAGGATAAGGCTCTTATTCTTCAGGTATTGAGCAACTACGAGTCATCTGCACAGCGTGAGTCAGAGATCAAGAACTTGTCTGCTGTATTCACAGAGTTGAAGAAGGAGATTCTTCCTCAGCTTCGTCGTGCACAGGTTGTAAACAGCACAGATATCAAGGGTAAGACTGACGCCGAGATGAAGGCTTTGGTTGAGGCTGGTAAGCTCGATGAGCTCACTCAGGAGGAGTTGCTCTACGTAGCTGAGAGTGTTCTGGATTGTGCAAAGTGCGATGTAGCTGTTTTGGAGTACGCTGCCGAGAAGTACAACGATGCTCGCGCTTATAACAACCTTGGTGTTGCTTATGCAAAGTTGGGTGAGGCAAAGAAGTCTTTGGAGGCATTCGAGAAGGCTGCTTCTTTGGGCTTGGCTGACAACAAGCTTAACGACAACCTCGCATTGGCTAACCTTGCAAACGGCAACGTAGAGAAGGCTAAGCAGTACGCTGCTGCTGCCAAGAACGAGGCAAAGGCAATGGTTGAGGCTGCACAGGGTAACTACAACGCTGCTGCCGCTGCTGTTGAGGGTTACAACGCTGCTGTTGCAAACGTTATGAACAACGATCTCACTGCTGCAAAGAAGGCTATCGCTGCTGACGCTTCTGCAAAGGCTGACTACCTCCGTGCTGTTATCGCATCAAAGGAGGGTGATTTGGAGACTGCAAAGGCTCAGATCAAGAGTGCTATTGCAAAGGACGCTGCTTTGGCAAAGAAGGCTGCCAAGGACGTTAACCTTGCAAACTTGTTCGCAAGCGGTTTCGCTCTCTAATCAATAGCGAAAAAAATAAATGGCGAGGCTATCCCGATGTGGGTAGCCTCGTTTTTTGTTGCAGATGGCGTAGCTTTTTGTTGCAGGCAGAGTTTTTGTGCGACACCTTATATATAAATATACATTAAGAGCATAAAATTTGTTTGGTAACTAAACTTGGATTTATTATATTTGCAAAAATAAAGAATAAACGCAAAGTTATGGAGTACGCTATTCGCTTGAAAGATTATGCTCCGGCACCCACTGCCGAGCAGGTAGAACAGGAGGTTAATGCCTATCGCCAGATGGCACCGAAGAACTATAATACCGATGTTTATAAGTTCTGCTACTCGTCGATAGACCTTACCACTCTGTCGTGCAACGACTCTGTGGAGTCGGTTACAGCGTTCGCACGCCGCTGTGCAGAGTTCTATATCGACTATCCGCACATTCCCAATGTGGCATCAATCTGCGTCTATCCCCCATTCGTTGAGACCGTAGGTCTGGCGGTGGATGGTACTCCCATGCGTATCACAAGTGTCGCCGGAGGCTTCCCCTCATCGCAGACTTTTTTGGAAGTTAAGATGCTGGAGGTGGCTATGGCTATCGAGAACGGAGCTGACGAGATTGATATTGTGATAAATGTCGGCAAGATTCTCTCGGGGACTTATGACGAGGCTGCCAACGAGGTGGAGGTTTTGCGTGCAGAGTCAGAGGGTGCTGTATTGAAGACCATTCTCGAAACGGGCGCACTGAAAACTCCCGACCTTATTCGCAAGGCTTCGTTGCTCTCGATGGAGGCCGGCTCGGATTTCATAAAGACCTCAACGGGTAAGATTGATGTAGCGGCTACTCCCGAGGCTGCGGTTGTTATGTGCCACGCCATTAAGGATTATTACGAGAAGACTGGTCGCAAGGTTGGCTTCAAGGCCGCAGGTGGTGTCCGCACTGCCGAGGATGCAGCCCTCTACTACACTATCGTAGAGCAGATTCTGGGCGAGGAGTGGATTACAACCGACCTCTTCCGCATTGGAGCTTCATCGGCAGCAAACAACATCCTCTCATCAATCGAGGGCCAGCAGATTAAGTATTATTAGTATATTGACTACTCTATGCTTCTACCCCGACTCTCATCGGGGTAGAGTTTTATAGGGATACTCCGACTATACGGGCGTATTATCGCCCTGAACAATGGAGGATTACCACCCCGATATATCCTGAAAAAATCACTAAAAATGGAAAATTGGAGAACGACCATTTTAGATTGGCTGCACATAGATATCAGTGGTATTGACTGGATTGAGCAGGCTACGTTTGTCTGCATTGTGCTGCTGGCCATTGCTATTGTAAACAAAATCTCGCAGCTCATACTCAACAAGGTTATATGCCGTCTTGTGCGTGCCTCAAAGGCCACCTGGGACGATGTCCTGCTCGACAGCAATGTGCTGCGAAACCTGATTGCTATCATCCCTGCCATCCTGCTGATGATTCTTCTGCCTTTTGCTTTTGTAGGAGATGAGACCCTCTACATCATCACACAGCGACTGTGCTGGCTCTATCTGGTAGCTATATTTTTACGTTTCGTGCTATCGTTCTTCTCGGCTCTGGCACAGATTTTAGAGAAGGCCGACTCCTGCAAGAACAAGCCCATAAGGGGAACTATACAGATGCTGCAAGTGCTTGTCGTGATGCTGGCAGTGATTGTGATGGTAAGCATCGTGGTAAACAAATCGCCAACCTACCTGCTGACAGGTCTGGGTGCGTCGGCGGCGGTACTGATGCTGGTATTCCAGGACCTCATACTCGGACTGGTGGCGGGCGTGCAGCTCTCTGCCAACAAGATGATGCAGGTGGGCGACTGGGTTGTCGTGAAGGACAAAGGCATCGATGGCACGGTGATAGAGATTACTCTCACAACCGTCAAGGTGCGGAATTGGGACTACACCATATCAACCATACAGCCACAGGCGTTGGTAAATGGGTCGTTTGTCAATTGGTCGAATGTATTTGCTTCGGGCGGAAGGCGTATCGCCCGTGCGGTGAATATAGATATCCGTTCAATCAGATTTCTCTCGGCCGACGAGCTGCAACGCTGGCGCCAGGAGCCTCTTACAGCCGAATTTATAGCCAACACCGAGCAGCGTATTGAGGCGGCTGCGAAGGCCGGCGATGAGGTGCTGGCAAAGTCGCTACGCATAACAAACCTCACGCTGCTACGTCACTATATGGCAAGCTACATAAAGTCGCATCCGGCGTGCAACAAGGAGTTTGTGTCGATGGTGCGTCTGCTTGCTCCCACCGAGTATGGACAGCCCTTGCAGATATACTTCTTCTCGAACGATACCGCCTGGGTAAATTACGAGGGCATACAGGCTCAGGTCTTTGAGTATCTCTACGCCATAGCACCGGAGTTCGGAATCAATATATTCCAGCTGCCTTCGGGTGAGGACTTGCAGGAGGCCTCGAATAGTTTTCAAAAGATGAACAGCTAACAGATGATAAGATAGTGGGTATCCAACAATTTGGATACCCACTATTTATTAGAAATGACATAACTTTAAGCTAATCCATCCACTTATGGCGGAACTGTGCACACACATCGGTACGACTCACCGGTACATCCGACAAATTGCAATATCCGCCTGATGTGCGATGCTGACAATTGGCACAACATCTGCTGCCACCACGGATGCTCTGGCCTCTATCCTGACGACGAAATCTATCGCCCGCCGAACGGCCACTACCGCCCGAAGAGCTATCCGAGTCCCAATCTCTATCTTCATCATTAGGAGTGCGGAACGATGGCTCTGAATCGGTTGAACGGAACAGCAACAAATATACTATTCCGACAATGATTCCGCCGGCAACGACACCATTCACTGCAGAGAGGATACTTGACAGGAGAGAGTCCTCCTTAAGCATCTCGATAAACACGACAACTGCTCCGACTATAAGACCCGCAAAACTCAAAGTTCTGCACAGCGAAGGAGCTATGGCATCGTAAAAATCTGTCAGTTTCAGCGTTGCCGCAATCTGCACCACCGCAAAACCCGAAAGGACCAAATAGCTATCAACATAGCCACCGATGCCGGGCATCAGGAACAACACGACCTCTGCCACGCCTAACGCACCTATCAGCACCGAGCACCAACGCCAAAGATTAAACCGATAGCCAAACAGGAAGAATAGTACTATAAGGACTATTATGTTTCTAATTGCCGTCAGCAAAAAAGGTATAATGCCCATACGCAACTACTTTATTCTGCTTCAACACTCTGCCCGTCACTCTCCGTAGCAGTCTCTGCACCATCAGGCATCTGCTCCTCCGAAGCCTCCTCCGAAGCCGTCGCCAAATCCAGAGCCGTTGAATCTGCCGGCTCCGCACCCTCTGTCACGTCATCCTGCACCTCTTCTGCAACCTCTTCTACAACCGCCTCTACCGCCTCATCTGACGAGAAAAGCGTTTCGGGCAGCATACTCTTGTATGAGCCGGCACCCAGCACCGTAAAGACGATAAGTGCCAAGATAGCCAGCGACGCAACAATACCTATTACTCTCTTTATCATATTCTTTTCGTTTTACTCTTCATCAATATCTATCAGCTTTCTTCTTTCAGGAGTCGGCTTTGTCTGTGCAGGCGTATCACGAAGATAGTCTATCGCCGCCGACACAACATTGTCTATCGGGAAGATGTTGTAGTAGAAACCGTCATCCTCCAACATCGTATTTCGGCCTATATAGGCTCTTAGCTGCGACTCCATAACCTTACGCGACTTGGCAAAATCTCCCTGCGAGGGTCTCACGCCGTGTCGCTGGGCATAGACCACAAAGTCATCAAACAGACGGCGGTCACTATCGAGCAGCTTCGTCAGCTCCTCCATTGTCTGCACCTTGTTCAACGCCTCGCGGTGTCGGTCGGCATAATCCATCGTGTAGCGATAGAGAATATTACGACCCGTAACCTCGATATAATAGGGCGAAAAGTAGGTCGTATCCATAGGAATAAACCTATCGGGCATAATTCCGCCACCGCCATAGACCGTTCTGCCCTGCGGCGTTATGTACTTCAACGAGTCGGCGAAGTGAATGCTGTCGGCCGAGAAGAACTCATTATTGTTGTAACGACGCACAATATCCATACGATAGTCCATCTCGTCGCCATTCTCATAGGGTCGCTGAATGGAACGACCCGTAGGGGTGTAGTAGCGTGCCACGGTCAGACGCAGAGCCGAGCCGTCATCATAGGCTATCTGCTGCTGCACCAAGCCTTTACCGAATGAACGGCGGCCGAAAATCATGCCTCGGTCATTATCCTGTATGGCTCCTGCCAAAATCTCGCTTGACGATGCACTATCCTCGTCAATCAAGACCGCCAGAACGATATCGTCTGCCACGCCCTTGCCATTGCTGAATTGCTTCATCTGGTGGCCGTTTCTATCTTCGGTATATACTATCAGCTTGCCTCTTGAGAGGAACTCGTTGGCAATGAGAATCGCCTGGTCGAGAAAACCACCCGAATTGCCTCGCAGGTCGAATATCAGCTTGGTCATACCCTTGCCACGCAGCTCCGCCAACGCCTTCATCAGCTCGGAGTGCGACGTGCGGGAGAACTGCGACAGGCGTATAAAGCCCGTATCGTCATTTACCATAAACGACGACTCGATGCTATGGATAGGTATGGCATCACGCACGACAACCACATCGACCAAATCCTCAATGCCACGACGTTCAAGCGACAGCTTGACCTCCGTGCCTCGCTTGCCTCGCAGACGCTTCATAATATCGGTCTGCGGCATCTTCACGCCCGCAATGATGGTGTCGTTGACCTCAATGATTCTGTCACCTGCAACGATGCCCGCCTTGGCACTCGGGCCGTTAGGCACAACATTCAGCACAACAACCGTATCGGTGGCTGCATTGAAGACCACTCCGATACCATCGAACTCGCCCTCCAACGGCTCGTTCAGTTGCTGCATCTCACGAGCAGGGACATAGACCGAGTGAGGGTCCAGTTTCTCCATCATCAGCGGAATAACCAGCTCCGACAGCGAATCCATCGAGATAGAGTCCACAAACTGCCTTTCAACAAGCATACAGGTCTGCACGATCTTGTTGTTTATATTGCCCAGCCCCAGATTCTGTATTATTGAGACAAACCGCGACTCCGCACGGTTACGCCCCACGAACTGGCCAATAAAGATACCCGCAACAATGCCCGCAACAAGCAGCAGTGGAAATATTATTGTCCGTTTAGAAAACTTTTTCTGCATACATCAAACTATATCGGTTATAGATAGCATAGCAACCGCCGTGCCCGCAATCAAAACACCTGGCAATATTCTACTTGTTCTTGAATGTGTAGGTAAGACCCAGAGTCAGCATCGAGTAGAGCTGAACCGATGTATTTTGAGCCTTGTCGTAGTTAAGTTGCAGATAGATATCGGTTGAAATATACTTCGACGCCTTGAACGAAATGGTATTACGCCACTCGATTGTAGGATGCAGATTAACGAACGCAGGCACAGCTGCAGGCTTGTCAGCCTCGATGCTGCCGGCATTCTCCCACGCCTGCAAATCTTTGAGGTAGTTGTTATATCGTCTGATTTTTCCTGCTCGGCCCACATTGGTCAGCCAACCATAGTAGCAATAGAGGTTGGTGTCGTATGTAAACCATTCACTCTTACCCCACTTGCGGTTAAACTTGATATTGACAGAAGAACCGCCCGTAAACAGAGAGTTCTTGTCGATGTCGATACCAAACCATGTCGTTGCACCCTTGATATCTTTGTAATAGTGACGTACCTTGTCGTTTGTTGCCCACGTACCACTCGTTGACAGGGGGTTGAGTGATATCTCGATGGGGAACTTCGGCTTCGGACTCTTGAACGTGAAACCGACTGACACATCGAGGTAACCGGGGGTAAACAGACCCGAAATCACATCGTCATCACCCTGCTCGGTACGCGACAGGTAGGTGCTTGAAAACTGGCTGCGGAACTTAATCAGTGCCGACATATCCCAATTCTTGCGAATCTTGTGTGCCGGCTGTGTCTGCACCCAGAACTCGTCGATATTCTTGAACCATATACCCTTGCCTTTGCCCGACTCGTTCTCTACCTTGATACGGTTATAACCATAGCGGGCACTCGCATCGGTGGCGATAGTGAAGTCGCCCTTCTTGAATGTGTGCTTCAATGAGAATGTACCCAGAACGGTCATTGCGTTGTCACCACCACGGCTTGTTGTCCACGCATCGTTGTACGAGGTCATCGAGCCCTGCAACTTGGCATTTACCTCCAAAAAGTTGCGTTCGTTGCGGATACGGCGACGTTCGGCTCTTGCGGCAGCCTCGCTGTAATAGTCGGTAGAGGCATCCATCTCCTTAACTCTATCGACAAACTCAACCTTACCCGTTGCGGTCTTTGTGTCGTCCTCAACCGAGAACTGTGCTTTCGCCTCGGCAGCACATACCAAAGCTGCTAAAAACAGATAGAAAAACTTTTTCATATGATGTCTGATTTTATTTCTGCGTTTTACGGAACATTTCCGACCACAAAGTTAAGACTTTTCGCAAAAATAACTACATTTGTAGTTACATAATATTACACTTTTACTACTATGAAGTACATCGGTGCTCACGTCAGTGCTTCGGGAGGTGTGGAGAACGCACCCCGCAACGCACACGAAATAGGGGCTACGGCCTTTGCTCTCTTCACGAAGAACCAACGCCAGTGGGCTGCTCCGGCACTCTCGGCCGAGCAGATTGCGGCATTTCGTGAGGCTTGCCGGAATTATGGCTACACGCCACAGCAGATTCTGCCACACGACAGCTACCTTATCAACCTCGGCCACCCCGAGGAGGAGGGCTTGCAGAAGTCGCGAGCTTCGTTCCTGCACGAGATGCAGCGTTGCGAGGCGTTGGGACTCGACCGCCTGAACTTCCACCCGGGCAGCCACCTGAAAAAGATATCGGAGCAGGAGAGCCTCGCTTTGGTTGCCGAGTCAATCAACATCGCTTTGGCAAACACCAAAGGCGTGACGGCCGTAATCGAGAACACTGCCGGACAGGGCTCAAACCTCGGCTACGCCTTCTGGCACCTGGCATATATTATTGAACGCGTGGAGGATAAGTCGCGTGTGGGTGTATGTCTTGACACCTGCCACTCCTTCGCTGCGGGCTATGACCTCTCGACCGAACTTGGCTGCGAGATGGTATTCCGCGAGTTTGACGAGGTGGTAGGCTTTGAGTTTCTGCGTGGTATGCACCTGAACGATGCGTTGAAGGGCGTTGGCAGCCGTGTCGATAGACACTCTCCTATGGGCGAGGGTTTTCTGGGCATCACGCCATTCCGCTATATTATGCAGGACAAGCGTTTTGACGATATTCCGCTTATCTTGGAGACCCCCGACGAAAGTCGCTGGCCCGAAGAGATTGCACTGCTGAAAAGCTTTGCCGAGGAGTAATAAATAAGAACAAAAAGCCTATCCGAACAGATAGGCTTTTTCTTAAAATTGTATCACAAAGAGTATTTTTGATTTTACTCACTCTTGGCTTCCAAGATAGGCAAGCCGGCCTCGGTGGGGATATAGATAACCTTGTTGGCCGATGAGTTCTGCTGACGTACCCACAGATACTGGATATAGGTGGGCGTGAGTGAGCCATTCTCAATCTTGATAGCCTCGGCAGCACCCTGTGCTCGCACAACCTCGGCCTGTGCATTGAGCTTCTCGGCTTCCAGATTAGCCTTCGCCTCCTCAATCTTGATCTGGCGATTCTGCTCGGCCTGTGCCAACTCGGCACGACCCTTCATCTCCTGCTGCCATACATTATAACGAGGAATACCGAACATAAAGAATGCTATCACAGCGAAAAATACAAAAGCAATGGCAAGAACGCCACCAGCCGTAATCTTGATGCTTGAATTTGTGTTACTCATAATTTTAAGTTATTAGGTTTATAATTACAATCTGTCTAAACATTTACGAATCAGCTCAACGCAATCGCGTATTTCGTCGTCGGTAATCACAAGCGGCGGCGATATGCGGAACGCCGTATCGCAATAGAGGAACCAATCACTCAAAATGCCCTCCTCGATGAAAATATCCATCAGGCGATAGAGCTTATCCGAGCTGCCCAGCTCAACGGCCAGCAGCAGTCCGCTGCGGCGAATCGCCTGCACCTGTGGGTGGTCAGTCAAAGCCTGCTCGAACATCACGCCCTTGCGTTCAACATCCTCCACGACACGATTTTCCTGCAAGAATCGCATAGCCGCCAGACCCGCAGCACAACATACGGGATGTCCGCCAAAGGTTGTGATGTGGCCCAAGACGGGGTTATGCGTGAGGGTGGACATAATCTCCTGACTCGCAACGAAAGCACCTAACGGCATACCGCCACCCAGAGCCTTCGCCAAGCAGACGATATCGGGCGTAACGCCATATTTCTGCATAGCGAACATCTCGCCCGAACGGCCCATACCCATCTGAATCTCATCGAAGATAAGCAGTGCCCCCACCTCCGTACAACGCTTACGCAGAGCCTGCAAAAAGCCCTCTTTGGGAGGAATAACACCTGCCTCACCCTGCACAGGCTCGCACAATACGCACGCCGTGCGTGGAGTAATCTGCATCAAATCCTCCTCGCAGTTGAAGCGGATAGCCTTCGTGTCGGGCAGCAGAGGTCGGAAGGCATTTTTCCACTCCTCGCCCTCGGGGGCTCCCATCATACTCATAGCTCCGTGTGTAGAGCCGTGATAGGCACGACGCATCGAAATCATCTCCGTACGGCCGGTATAACGCTTTGCCAGTTTCAAAGCACCCTCGACAGCCTCGGCTCCCGAATTGAGGAAATAGACCGTATCCAAAGGCTCGGGCAGAGCCTTCGCCAAGCGACGGGCAAACTCCACCTGTGGGCGTTCAACCATCTCGCCATAGACCATAATGTGCATATAGTCAGCAGCCTGACGCTGCACAGCCTCAACAACAGCAGGGTTGCCGTGGCCGACATTATTTACCGACACGCCCGATACCAAATCGTAGTAGGGCTTACCTTCGGGCGTATAGAAAAAGACACCCTCGGCACGTGCCACCTCTATAAGCTGCGGTGCCGGCGAGGTCTGTGCCACGTGACGCAGAAACTGCTTTCGTAATATCTCGTTCATAGTGATTTGCTATTTTTCGGGAAACTTGCGTTCCAATATTCTCTCGGCATCCCGCACCGACGACATAACCCAGCGGAACAACAGCTCGCGATTCTCCGCCTCCGACAGATGCCAGTCAATCGATGGCGAGAGTCGCATACGCTGCGAGAGCATATAGATAAGAATCGCCGCCGAAGCCGACACATTAAGGCTCTCGACCATACCGCACATAGGGATACGCAGATACTCATCGGCCGAGGCGATAATCTCGTCACTTACGCCGGCGTGCTCCGTACCGAAGACAAGGCAGAACGGGCCCTTCTCGACATCGAAGGTCTCGGGCGTACAACTCTCGCGGTGAGGCGTGGTCGCCACCAGACGATAGCCTGCCGCCTTCAACGACGAGATAGCCTCGGCCGTTGAAGAGTGGCGTGTGATATCGACCCACTTATCCGTGCCTCGCACGATATTTACATTGGGGTTGAACTTGCACAATGTCTCCACCGTATGCAAATCCTGCAAGCCGAAGGCCTCGCAGTGGCGTACCAGAGCCGAGGCATTCTGCGGATGGAAGGTGTTTTCGGTGAGGATTGTCATATAGCGGGTACGCAGGGCAAGCGTTCTCTGCAATACTTCCAGCCTCTCGGCGGTAAGGAAGCCCGTCATATACTCCATACGCGGAGCATACCACTCCTCGTCGTGACCCGAGCAAAGGCTCTTCAATCTACTTGCGATACTTGTCATCTTCGTCCATTATTTTCAGGTAACTCTCATAACGCGGGTAGGCTATCTCGCCTCGCTTGACAGCCTCCACAACGGCACAATGCGGCTCGTGGGTATGAGAACAATTATAGAATCGGCATTCGGGCAGGAAACGCATCATCTCGGGGAAGTAATGTGCCAGCTCGGCATCCTCGATATCGATAAGTCCAAAGCCCTTAATGCCGGGGGTATCAATTATATAGCCGCCATCCGACAGGGGGTACATCGTCGAAAAGGTTGTCGTATGGCGACCCTTGTGGTGGCTCTGCGAAATCTCGCCCGTGCGGATATCGAGACCCGACTCAACAGCCGCCACGAGGGTAGATTTTCCCACTCCCGAATTACCCGACAGAAGTGTCGTCTTGCCTCGCAGCATATCCCGCACCGTGTCGATGCCCTCGCCCTCGGTAGCCGAGACCTCAACGATGCGATAGCCGGCACTCTCATATATGGCGTGGAACTCCTCCACTGCCTCGGGTGTCTGGCGGGCAAGGTCAATCTTCGCCAAAAGAATCGTAACGGGCACTTTGTAGGCCTCGCAAGTAACCAGAAAACGGTCGATAAACTCCGTAGCCGTTGCGGGCGAAAAGAGTGTAACGACCAACAACGCCTGGTCGATATTCGCCGCTATGATGTGTGACTCCTTTGAGAGGTTGGATGCACGGCGTATGATATAGTTACGGCGAGGTTCGATGCCCGAGATGACATACTCGCCCTGCTCATCGGGCTCGCAGCACACCACATCACCCACGACAACGGGATTTGTCGAACGCACACCTTTAAGACGCAATTTACCGCGTATGCGACACTGCAACCTCTCGCCCTCGTGCAATACCTCATACCAACTGCCCGTAGAACGGACCACTGTAGCCAGGAAACTCTCTGCCATAGACTATTTCAAGAGATTATTCTCCAACTCCTTGAAGTAGGGCGTCAGTTTGTCGGTAAAACTCTCCACAGGCTTAAACCAGCGAGAAGACTCCACCTTTTGCTTTGAGGCGAGCTTATAATCTCTGTTCAGGGCCTCAAAGCCGGAGAACAGGATACTCAAAACCAGACCGACCTTAACGATTGAGAAAAGTATGCCGAGCAGCGTATCGAGGACACCCAGTCCCGCAAGTTTGAAGACTCCTTTTAGCAGACGGGCGATGATGGCTATGGCGATAAGCGATGCTACGAAAATCGCAATAAAGCCTCCTATCTGTGCGGTTGTTCCCTCCATACCCAGCATAGCACCCACTTCGGCACCATAGAGGACTCCCAGATAGAGTGCTGCGACAACAGCAACCAGCGAAAATAGCTGCAACAAAAAGCCACGACGCCAACCGTTGAAAACGGCCCACGCCAGAGCAACATAGACGATAAGGTCAAAAATATTCATATTCCGTTTGGTATAACAAGTTTTGCAATCGGGTCTGGCGACCACAAATAACGCACGAAGTTAGCATTTTTTTTTGAAAAATTAGTACCTTTGCACAAAATTCATCGCCCTCGAAGAGCTATACGAAATAGTGTCGGCAGAATAAAATTCACATTTTCACGTTTGTATCGTGTTCTGTCGCTTCGCAGGCAGACGAGCAGCAAACAAATAAGCAGATTGAGTATGAAGCATTTTTTAATCATTATATTGTTCGTTCTGGCATCGCTGCCCACAATGGCACGCGAGACCTTTTCGCTGAATGACAACTGGAAATTTTACTTCAAGGTTGAGACCAACAGCGACTATGCCCGAAACATATCGCTACCCCACACCTGGAACCTCGATGCACTAGCCGGTCACGGCGAATATTTGCAGACTACGGCCAACTACTCTCGTGATATCTATATCCCGACCGAGTGGAAGGGTAAGCGTCTTTTTGTGAAGTTCTACGGCGTGCAATCTATCGCCGATGTCTTTGTCAATGGCCACCACGCAGGCGAACATCGCGGCGGCTGGACAGCCTTTACGTTTGAGATTACCGACCTGCTGCGTTATGGCGACAACAACTCGCTGGTGGTAGTTGTCAGCAACGCCTATCAGAACGATATTCTGCCCACATCAACCGAAGAGAATATCTACGGAGGTATCTATCGCGATGTGGAGCTTATCGTCACCGAGCAGACAACCATCTCGCCCACCTATTATGGCACTGACGGAATTTTCATCCATCAAAATTCAGTATCGGACGATGCTGTTCAGGCTACGGCTTCGGTATGGGTGACATCGACTCACAACAAGGCTTGCGACCTCTCAATCACGGTGCGTGCACCATCGGGAGAGGCTGTATATACCGAGTATTTGAAGGGTAAAATCGAGAAAGACAAACCCATTGATATACCTTTCACCATCGATGAGCCTCTGTTGTGGAGCTGCGACGAGCCCAACCTCTACACGGTGACTGTCGGCGTGGGTATGCGTTACGAAGACGAGGTTACCGTAACGACAGGATTCCGCACCATAGACTACTCATCGGGCAACCTTCGAATCAACGGCGAGTACACCCCCATTCACGGTGTTACACTGCATCACGACCGTGCAGCCATAGGCAGTGCCCTGCGTACACGCCACTATGATGAAGATCTGGAACACATTTCCGACATCGGAGCCAATGCCATACGTTCTGCCACTGCCCCACATGCACAATATCTCTACAACCGTTGTGACGAGCTGGGTCTACTCGTATGGATTGACACGCCATTCACGCGAGCTCCATATTTGAGTGATATATTCTATTACGCCACCGACCGTTTCAAACTAAACGGAGAGCGACAGCTCAAAGAGATAGTTCTGCAAAACTACAACCACCCGTCGGTTGTTATGTGGGGTATCTTCTCACTTATCTGGGAGCGTGGCGACAAGGTTGTGGAGTATGTCAATAGCCTGAATGCAGCAGCCAAGCGTCTGGACCCCTCACGCCCTACCGTAGCGTGCAGCAACCAGAACGGCGATATAAACTTCATCACCGACCTTATCGTATGGCAGCAGAATCTGGGCTGGCAACGAGGTTTGGTAAGCGACCTTGCAATCTGGCGGCAGAAGCTGTATGACGAGTGGAAACACCTGAAATCGGCCGTTGCCTATGGAGAGAGTGGCTCAATAGACCAGCAGACCGACGAGAAGGTAAAGCCGGCACGCATAGCAGACAGATGGCTACCCGAACGCTGGCACACCGAGTTCCACGAGGGCTATGCCAAGCATATAGCTCCCGACTCAATATTCTGGGGTGTGTGGATCAACGATATGTTTGATTTCGGTTCGGCACGTCACATAAGCGGTGCATCGCAACGCGGCGTCATGACCTTCGACCGCAAGGACCACAAAGACGCCTACTATCTCTATCGTGCCCTGTGGAACAAGCAGGAGCCTACGCTGCATCTTTCGGAGAAGCGTCGCAACATACGTCAGGACAGCATTCAGCAGGTTAAGTTCTACGCTTCAACCGCCGAGAAACCCATACTGCTGATAAACAAGGATACCGTAGCGACAACCGAAGTTGCACCCTGTCAGTTTATCTCCGACACGGTGATTATGCACGGACGCAACAAGGTTGTGGTGATGGCCGGCGAGAAGCGTGACGAGCAGACGATTACAATCGGCAACGCATTAAAACAGCGTCGATAGCCTCTCGTCCCTCGCACATAGCCAGATCCAGCACAGAGAGATTTGGTTCAAAGGGCATACGGTCAGAAAAGACCTGGAAATAAGGCTCGGCCACGAAGGTCGGGTCTTTTTTGTTTTTCGGGCGAAGGTCAATATCGTCATCGGTAGCAGAAAGGTAACTTTCCGACACCTTTATCTCGCACTTTGCACCTATCAGACGCAGTAGCGTCTGCAAATACTCCATATTATAATCGACCAGAAAACGCCACTCACGACGATAAAACGGCTCTATCTCGTCAGCAAAGTAATCGAAATATGGCGAGGACTTGTATGCCGACAGAATCGACACCCAATGCTGGTGCTGCCAACGCTTCGAATAGTCAATCTTCACATCCCGCATAGGCATACGCATACGATTGGCATTCTCGACGTGTACGGTCAGCGGCATAACTCCGTTGGCCGACAAAATCAAGGCACGATTTCTCTCCGAACGTTTCACATAATGCTCGCCCAGGTCTATGATACACTCCTCACGCAGCAGTCGTGCAACGTACTCCACCGAGGGCATATAGGCTGATGGTAAAATGGTCATATCTCTACTCTTTACGGCACACAACAACAGCCCAGCCATCACTCTCGCGAACAGACTCCACCGCAAAGCCATAGCCGCCGGCTGTATCTCTCATTATCGCAATATCCTCTGTCAAAAAGCCACTCATAAGCAGCTCTCCGCCACTCACTGTGGCCTCGGCGAACGACGGCATCATATCAACGAGTATATTACGGTTGATGTTTGCCATAACAAAATCAAATTTCTCGCCTGCAACGGCAGCCATTGAGCCACATCTTACATCAATCTGGCCCTCTATATGGTTGAGTGCTATGCTGTCACGACAGCTCTCGCACGCCCACTCATCAATATCGACCGCAACCATCTCGGCGGCTCCGCACTTTATCGCTACGATAGCCAGCACACCCGTACCGCAACCCATATCGAGGCCTCGCTTACCACTGAAACCAATCTCGGCAATGCTCCTCGACATCAGAGCCGTAGTGATGTGGTGTCCCGTACCGAATGACATTCGCGGTGCTATGACTACATCGAGAATATCGTCATCGGGAGAGGGATGATGCTCGGCACGGATATATATCGGACGACTACCCACCACCATCACAGGCGAGAAGCCACTCTCCCACTCGGCATTCCAGTTCTGCTGTGCGATATTATTCTCCTCGTACTCCACCGCAAGACTCTGCAACATCGCAGCGATATCCTCTCGGCAGGTGTCGTATGCCTCGTCGGCGATGTAGGCTCGCAGGGTCTGCTCCTCCGAGGTGAAGGCCTCAAAGGGCATATCCGACAACATAGCGGTAACTATCTCGGCGTGCTCTTCGCCATTGACAGATATTATAAGTTCAATGTAGTTCATTCTTTTAGTTCTTAATCACCACAAAGATACAAATAATATTTCCATTGTCACCGGCAGTCGTTACTAAAAAGAACAATATGTTGCTCTTTTGAGAAATATTATTTAATTTTGCATTTAATCCGCCAATCTTAACCGGCACTGATTGAGATACAATCAAAACAAAAACATAAAAACCTATGAAGAGACTTTTTTACTTTTTAATCATTGCCCTTACAGCATTGTCTGTATCGTGTCGCAAGGAGTTTGACGACTCGGCGATCTGGGACGAGATTTACGATTTGGAGCAGCGTGTTGCCAAGCTCGAGAAGCAGGTAAACACAAACATCCAGTCTATTCAGCAACTGGCCGAGGCGGCACAGAGCTACGACTATGTCAAGAGCATCACGCCTATCACCGAGAACGGAAAGGTCATCGGCTACACTATCACCTTCACAAAGAGTGATCCCATCACTATTTATCACGGCGAGGATGGCAAGGACGGCATCAACGGCGAGAACGGACAGGACGGTAAGGATGGCTCGACCCCGATTATCGGTGTGAAGAAGGATTCCGACAATATCTATTACTGGACCTTGAACGGCGAGTGGTTGCTGGATGACAACGGCAACAAGATTAAGGCCGTAGGAACTGACGGAAAGGATGGTCAGGACGGTGCAACCGGTCCTCAGGGCCCCGCTGGTCCGCAAGGCCCTGCCGGCGAGAATGGTGCTGATGGCGAAGACGGCGAGGACGGCGAGGACGGCATCACTCCGCAGTTGAAGATTGAGGAGGGCTACTGGTATATCTCTTACGACAATGGCACATCGTGGAAGCAGCTTGGCAAGGCTACGGGCGAGGATGGTCAGGATGGTGCTGACGGCAGCAATGGTCAGGACGGTGCTGACGGAGTGGATGGCGACTCATTCTTCCAGGGTATCGATTTGTCAAACGAGGATTATATCATCTTCACTTTGGCAGACGGCACGCAGTTCAAGATTCCCACTTGGGCAGCATACGAGAAGTTGCAGACACTCTGCAATCAGATGAATACCAACATCACCGCATTGCAGACGATTATTGATGCGGTAAATAACAACGACTATGTTAAGAGCATAACTCCTCTTACCGAGAACGGCAAGGAGATTGGCTACACTATCACTTTCACAAAGAGTGGCACAATCACAATCTACCACGGCAAGGACGGCCAGAATGGTCAGGACGGTGCTGTTGGCCCGCAAGGTCCGCAAGGCCCTGCCGGCGAGAATGGCACAAATGGCGAGAACGGCATTGACGGTCAGACTCCCGTAATCGGTGTGAAGCTATTCGAGGGCATCTACTACTGGACCGTAAATGGCGAGTGGTTGCTTGACGAGGATGGCAACAAGATTAAGGCCGAGGGTAAGGATGGTCAGAACGGCACAAACGGCGAGAACGGAGCCAACGGAGAGAATGGTACAAACGGAACAAATGGCATTGATGGCATCACTCCACAGCTCAAAATCGAGAACGGCAAGTGGTATGTATCGTACGACAAGGGCGACACGTGGAAGGAGCTTGGTCAGGCAACCGGCGATCAGGGTCCCGCAGGAGCAACCGGCCCACAAGGCCCACAAGGTCCACAAGGTCCTACGGGCGTTGGTGGCGATTCTATGTTCAACGACATCGACTATACAACAAGCACCGACTATGTGTTGTTCACACTCTCTAACGGCACAGTGGTAAAGCTCCCGACTTGGTCGGCGTATGAGAAGTTGCAGACACTCTGCAATCAGCTCAATACCAATATTTCGTCATTGCAGACTATCATCAGTGCAATGCAGAACAACGACCATATCAAGAGCATCACTCCTATCATGGAGGGCGGTAAGGAGATTGGCTACACCATCACTTTCACAAAGAGTGGCACAATCACAATCTACCACGGCAAGGATGGTCAGAATGGTGCTGCCGGCCCACAAGGTCCACAAGGTCCTGCCGGCGAGAATGGCACAAATGGCGAGAACGGCATTGACGGTATTGACGGCCAGACTCCCGTAATCGGTGTGAAGCTATTCGAGGGCATCTACTATTGGACCGTGAACGGCGAGTGGCTCCTGGACGAGAACGGCAACAAGGTCAAGGCACAAGGCGAGGACGGCCAGCAGGGTGAGCAGGGCGAACAAGGTGAGTCAGGCGAGGCGGGCCAGCCAGGTCAGCCCGGACAGCCCGGACAGCAGGGTCCACAGGGCGAGGACGGCATCACTCCGCAGCTGAAAATCGAGAACGGCAAGTGGTATGTATCGTACGACAAGGGCGACACGTGGAAGGAGCTCGGTCAGGCAACCGGCGATCAGGGTGAGCAGGGTCCTGCCGGCCCACAAGGTCCGCAAGGTCCTACGGGCGTTGGCGGCGATTCGATGTTCAACGATATCGACTACACATCCAACACCGATTACATCGTCTTCACTCTCTCGAATGGCATTGAGTTGAAGATTCCCACTTGGACAGCCATCGAGAAGTTGCAGACTCTCTGCAATCAGCTCAATACCAATATTTCGTCATTGCAGACTATCGTCGAGGCGATGCAGAACAACGACTATATCAAGAGCATCACTCCTATCATGGAGGGCGGTAAGGAGATTGGCTACACCATCACTTTCACCAAGAGTGGCACGGTTACAATCTACCACGGCAAGGATGGCTCAAACGGCGAGAACGGCGAGAACGGCATTGACGGTCAGACACCCGTAATCGGCGTGAAGCAGTTCGAGGGCATCTACTACTGGACCGTGAACGGCGAGTGGCTCCTGGACGACAATGGCAACAAGGTCAAGGCACAGGGTCAAGATGGCCCGCAGGGTGAGCAGGGTGAGCAGGGCGAACAAGGCGAGGCCGGACAACCAGGACAGCCCGGACAGCCCGGCACACAAGGTCCTGCCGGTGAGCAGGGCCCGCAGGGCGAGGACGGCGTCACTCCACAGCTCAAAATAGAGAATGGCAAGTGGTACGTATCGTATGACGAGGGCGACACGTGGAAGGAGCTCGGTCAGGCAACGGGCGACAATGGCGAGCAAGGCGAGCAGGGTCAGCCCGGAGCAACCGGTCCACAAGGCCCACAAGGCCCACAAGGCGAGGCTGGCGATTCGTTCTTTAAGTCGGTTACACAGGACGAGAACTACGTCACCTTCACACTCTCTGACGGCACGCAGATTTCGGTACTCAAGGCAAGCACCGTATCATCTATAAAAATCTCTTACGTACCCCGTTACGACGACGGCAAGGCTACCGTAATCTACACTTCGGCAGCTGACAGCAAGGTGGAGATGGACTTCCAGGTTATGCCCAAGTCGGCGGCGGCAATCATCGCCAAGGATTGGCAGACTACCCTCTCGTTGAAGGCTGTGTCGGTCATCACGCGTGCGGTTGAGTATATCAATCTGCCTATCTCGGCTTGCACGGCCGATGCGACCAACGGCACAATCACCATCACCGCATCGGGCAAGAATCTGCCTGCGAAGTTCTTCAAGGGCGAGACGAAGGTGCTTGCAGCGTTGTTCTATGACACCGCTATCGGCGGCACAGTATCGGAGTATATCGAGATGGTGGCGGAGGAGAATAAAGTAGCACCAAATGAGATTTGGTACACATCTGCCAAGAAAGTCACTATTCACGATGAAGAGGCCTTCAATGTCGGCATAACTTCTCACACCTGGGACTCTGCTACGGGCAAGGGCGTGATTACTTTTGACGGAGATTTGACAACAATTGGAACAAGTGCTTTCGAGGGCTGTGTATGGAGTAGTGTCTATCTTCCCGACAGCGTAACAGAGATTGGTTTTCAAGCCTTTCTATTGTGCGGAAATCTCACCTCTATTACCCTGCCCGAAAGCCTCGAAACATTAGGCGAGAGAGTATTCCAGGACTGTAAGGAGTTAAGTGGTACGATAAAGATTCCAAACAGCGTAACAACTCTCGGCGTATGCCCGTTTGATTCGGATACAGCGATTGAGAAGTTTGCAGGCAAATTCGCATCAGCTAACGGAAAGTATCTGCTTTACAATGAAACTCTGGTGAACTTTGCAGGTGGTACAACCACTTCATACACCATTCCTGCGGAGGTCAAGAAGATTGGAGAGGCTTCATTTGTTGAGAACACAACAATAGAGTCGGTAACTATCCACGAAGCTGTAACAGAAATTGGCTCTCTCGCATTCCAGGATTGTTCTTCACTGAAAGCAATCTACTGCAAGGCAACGAATATTCCCTCTTTGGGAGGGGATGCTTTCAACAACAACCACGCTGACCGATTGATTTATGTTCCTTATGCTGTGGTGGAGGATTATCGTGCCGCTGATGGCTGGAAAGAGTACAAAGACTATATCGTGGCGTACGATTTCGAGAAGGGCGAGGTTGTCGAGGAGCATAACTGCGATGCCGATATCTGCATCACGTTCAACGAGGCTTCTCTGCCCGCAGGTTTCCCCGTAGGCTCGAGCGCGAAGATTGTGGATAGAACAGAGTATGCCTTTGGCGAGCACACATTGGCATTTGCAGGTTTCTATTTCAATACGCAAGGCTATTTGATGCTCGGCCAAAAGGGTGCTTATATTGAGTTCCCAGCTATTGCAGGCAAGGCATTGACAAAGGTTGTGGCAACAGGTAATAAGGGTGCTTCTGCATCTGTGCAAGTCGCAATAACCGACACTGATGGCACTGCTATTGGTGGAGGAGATGCATTTATATGGGAACAGACAGCTCCATACATATACACTTACAATTTGACAAACACAGCAGCCAACACGCCCTATCGTTTGGCTGTAACGAGCGCCCACAACACTCAAATTACCCGTTTGGAGCTTTATTACACCGAAAAGGCCGAGGCTACAAACAAAGAGATTTACTACACCGCAATTGCAAAGGTAGAGCCTTATGCTTCGGCATTCAACACAACTATCGCATCAAACAACTGGGATTCGGCTACGGGTCAGGGTGTAATTACATTCAAGGCTGATGTAACATCAATCGGAGAGATGGCGTTCTCGAACAAAAGTTCTCTGACAAGCATCACTCTGCCCAACTCTGTAACATCGGTTAAGCACAATGCGTTCAACAATTGCAGCGGTCTGAAAGCCTTTTACGGCAAGTTTGCATCGGCAGATAATCGTTATCTGGTTATTAACAATGCTTTGATAACATTTGCACCCGCGGGGCTTACATCGTATGACATTCCCGAAGGTATTACTACAATCGGAGCTGATGCATTCACATACAGCAAGCTTGAAAGCGTAACAATTCCGAGCAGCGTTTCTTCAATCGGAGCAACCGCATTCTATGGTTGCAGTAGCTTGAGCACAGTCTATTGCAACAGTGCAAATGTTCCGACAGCGACTATACTTGCCGGTGCGTGGGGAGCTTTTGACGGCAACGCTTATGGTCGCAAGATTTACGTTCCAGCGAGTCTTGTTGATGCTTACAAAGCCGCAGATGGTTGGAAAGCGTACAAAGACTATATTGTAAGTTATCAGGCAAATAATCAGATTTACTATACCGCAACGGAGCAGGTAACACCTTCCGGCACTTATGCAGGTGGAATTGAGATTACATCACACACGTGGGATTCTTCAACAGGTAAGGGAGTAATAACATTCAGCGGAGATGTTACAAGTATCCCGGGCGGCTCTTTCGCAAGCGAATCAGGGATGTCAGCGATATCACTGCCTGCATCATTAAAGACTATTAATGCCACGGTATTCAAGGGTTGCACAAGTCTTACAGAGATAACCATTCCCGCAAATGTAACCAAGGTGGGTAATAATGCGTTTACCGGCTGCACAATGCTCTCTGCTGTATATTGCAAGCCGACAACTCCGCCGACATTGGGAACGACACCATTTGAAAACAACGCTTCCACTCGCAAAATTTATGTGCCAGCGACTAACGATGACAGCGTACTGAATGCTTACAAGGAGGCGTGGAGTGCTTACGCAACCAGCATCGAGGAGGAGCAGTAAACAATAAACAATGGCGGACAACAAAAGCAGATGGGAGGCCGTAGCGAAACGCTATCGGGTATATATGAGGTTGGAAAAACACCTCGCAGCAAACACCGTAGAGTCATATATGCGTGACTTGGAGAGGTTTGCACACTTCATTCTGCACCGCTACGACGTAGAGCCCCGTAAAGTGGAGAAAGAGATGATCGAACGCTTTATGGGGTGGCTCTACGAGAGTGGCAACGAGAAGAGCTCGCAGGCACGCACGCTGAGTGGCGTGAAGAGCTTCTTCAACTTCCTGCTGCTCGAAGAGAGCATCGATGCCTCGCCAGCCGAGTTTATATCGCCACCCAAGGCGGGGCGTACGCTGCCCGAGACACTCACAACCGCAGAGATTGACGCACTGATAGGCTCGATAGACGACTCCACGCAGAAGGGGTTGCGTGACCGAGCCATATTGGAGGTGTTATATTCGTGCGGTTTGCGTGTGTCGGAGGTGTGCGACCTGAAAATAGGCGACCTGTTCTTCGGCGAGGGTTACATACGCGTAACGGGAAAGGGCGACAAGCAGCGTCTGGTACCGATAAGTGGCGTGGCTCGCGACCGCATACAGCTCTACACCGAGGGCCGCAAGCAGGGCAAAGGAAGCCGCGACTTTCTCTTCCTCAACAACCGAGGGCAGAGGCTGACGCGTGTGATGATTTTCACGATAATAAAAGAGGCCGCAAAGCGTGCCGGAATAACCAAGAAGGTGAGTCCGCACTCGCTGCGACACTCATTTGCCACGCATCTGCTGGAAGGCGGTGCGAGCATACGACAGGTGCAGGAGCTGCTCGGCCACGAGAGCATCCTCACGACAGAGATATATACGCACATCAATCGCAAGCATCTGCAAAACACCATCGAGGAGCATCTGCACATACCCCGATAGGGCGTTATACGCATAAATACTTACGTCCATTCGGACTTTTTTTGCCATCTTTGTCATTATTATTGCGTCTTCGCAATTCCGACCCGCATAATTATTTGAACAAAATAGCATTTTATGAAACAATTTTTGGAGAAACTTCGCGTGGAAGATTGGGTAACCGTATGGTTGAGTATCCCTCTTTTGCTGTTGGCAATCTTTATTCCACATTCTGTTCCCAGCATACCTTCGACATTCGCGACTGCTGATGCTTGGTACAACCTTTTGATTCTTTTCATCATCGTACTCATAGCCCTCTATGCAGGTAGCTTTCTGATGCGTCGTCCGATGAAGGGTATGCTCTGGTCACTCATCTTCGTCTTTGCTATCTCGATGCTGGCACAGGTCGTGGCAAAGATTCCCATCGTCAAGGAGTTCGGATTTGAGGCTGTGTTCTTCTCGGTGATCTTCGGTCTTATCGTGAGAAACCTATTCCACGTACCCGACTGGCTGAAACCGGCCATTCAGGGCGAGTTCTTCATCAAGATTGGCGTTGTCTGCCTGGGTGCTACGGTGCTCTTCAACGAGGTGATGAAGTCGGGTGCTTACGGCCTTATACAGGCGATACTCGTTGTGGGAATCGTGTGGTTCTTCGCATTCTGGGTGTCACGCCGTATGGGTGTCGATGAGAGATCGGCAATGGTGCTGTCAAGCGGTATGTCAATCTGCGGTGTGTCGGCTTGTATCACAGCGTCTCGCGTGGCAAACTGCGACGACAAGAAGCTCTCGTATATCGTTTCGCTGGTGCTTATCATCGTCGTTCCGATGATTTACCTTATGCCCTGGCTGGCAAATATGGTTCTGCCGCTGCTGTTCGATGACCCCGAGGTTATCAATCAGGTGGCAGGTGCATGGATTGGCGGTACGGTGGATACCACATCGGGCGTAGGTGCATCAAGCCAGATTTTCAGCGACAAGGCCAACGAGGTGGCAATGGTGGTTAAGGGTGTGCAGAATATCCTTATCGGCGTTGTGGCATTCTTCATTGCACTCTATCTCTCGGCTCGCAGCGAGGGCGGCGAGATGCAGCGTCCTTCACTGGGCATCGTATGGGAGAAGTTCCCGAAGTTTGTGCTTGGCTTCGTTATTGCATCGGCAGTGTTCTCTATCCTTTCGGCTAACGGCATCTTGAAGAAGGGAGAGTTGAAGGAGCCGCAGGCGGAGCAGGTGGTAGCCGAGGCTGTTCAGCCCGTTGCTGTGGTGGTTGAGGAGGCCCAGGGTACAGAGGTTGCTGCCGAGGCAGTGGTTGCCGAAGCTGCAACAGAAGAGGTTGTTGCCGAGGCACAGGCTCCCGTAGTTAAGGAGCAGAAGGTGGCTGAGAAGAAGCCCGAGAGAAAGAAGAATTCATCGAAGGATATCGCCAAGATGTTCTCCGGCCTGTTCTTCTCGCTGGCATTCGTTTGTATCGGTCTGGATACCCGTCTGAAAGATATCATCTCGAAGGAGAACCGAGCATTGCTCAAATCATTCCTCGTGGCACAGACTTTCAATATCTTTGTGACATTTGTTATCGCTTGCCTCTTCTTCGGCGTTCTGAAACCGCTGCTGGAAGCGTAGATAATTATATGATTTGACAGAATCCGTCTAACATTTGATGTTAGGCGGATTTTTCGTTTTGCAAGGTGCGTAGAGATTTGGCAAATAACGACTTATTGCGTATATTTGCGTAGCGTCGGGAGAGAACCGGCGCCAAGGCAGCAAAAACAAGATTATATATGAAACGAGCCCTGCTTATCTTTTGCACACTATTGGCAGCCACTACTCTGTCGGCACAGAGCCTTATCGTGGGATCCTACAACATTCGAGTCGCAAATGACAACGACACCCGCAAGGGTGATGGCTGGGAGAGCCGTCACACCATACTGTGCGAGCAAATACGCTGGCACGACTTCGACATCTTCGGTGCACAGGAGGTCACACGCCCGCAGCTGGAAGATATGCTGGCACAACTGCCCGAATACGACTTCATAGGCGGCGGTCGCGATGATGGCAAGATGGAGGGCGAATTATCTCCGATAATCTACAAACGCGACAAATTCAAGATTCTCGCTTCGGGGATGTTCTGGATATCGGAGAATCCCGACCGAGTGGGAGTAAAGGGCTGGGATGCTGCTCTGCCTCGCATCTGCACATACGCACACCTGAAAGATCGTGTGACGGGAGCAAAGTTCTGGTTCTTCTCGTTGCATATGGACCATATAGGAGTGGAGGCTCGCCGCGAGGGAGCCAAGCTCATACAACGCAAGGTCGCAGAGATGTGTCGCAACGAGAAGGCTGTTGTGGTGGGCGATTTCAATGTAGATCAGCACAACGAGGCTTACAAGACGATGCTTACAAACGGGATGCTGGCCGATGCGTACGATGTGGCACGTCATCGCTTTGCCTCAAACGGTACATTTCAGGGATTTAACTCAGCAACATACACCGAGAGTCGCATCGACCACATATTTGTAACCCTTGATGTGGATGTATTAAACTACGCCATACTCACCGATGCTTACTGGCGTAAGGAGGGGAACAACGGCGATAAGCATTACCTGCGTCGTGTGCCGTCCGACCACTACCCTGTGGCTGCTAAAATAGAGTTCAAGAGATAAAAACAGACGAAATTATGAAACATATCCTATCCGTTATTGCCATTTTATTGGCTGCCACTACACTTTCGGCACAGAGCTTTACCGAGTGGCAAGATGCCGGGCTGAATGAACTGAACCGAGCACCCATTCACTCGTCGTTCAAGATTTTCAATAGCGAGGAGTCTGCCCGACAAGCCTATCGCAGCAGTGGCGAATATACCCTCTCGCTGAACGGTAAGTGGGCGTTCCACTTTGCCGAAAATGCCGACCAGCGTGCCGAAGGTTTCTTCGCCACCGACTACGACACCTCGGCGTGGGGCGAGATTATGGTGCCGTCGGTATGGGAGAGTGAGGGCTACTGCGACCCCTTATATGTCAATGCGGCTCACGCATGGCGTGGTCATTGGCAGGACAACCCGCCTCACGTACCGAATGAGAAGAATCACGTCGGCTCATATCGTCGCGATATGCAGATACCCGCAGAGTGGCTCACAAGGGATATTTTCCTCAACATAGGCGGTGCCTATTCCAATGTTTATGTATGGGTGAACGGCAAGTTTGTCGGCTACTCGGAGGATAGCCGTCTGGCGGCACGCTTCGATATCACGAAATATGTCAAGGCGGGAAAGAATCTCGTTGCGTTGCAGGTCTTCCGCTGGTGCGACGGCACATACCTCGAAGCACAGGACTTCTGGCGTCATAGCGGCATCTATCGCGATGTTACAGTGGAGGCTCGTCACAAGGCCCGCGTGGAGGATATGTGGGTAAAGGCAGACCTTGACAAGGAGTATCGCGACGGAGTGCTTGATGTAGATCTAACCCTCACAAAGGGCGTAAAGAGGGTTGATGTGAAGTTGCTCGACACAAAAGGCAACATCATAGCCGAGCAGAGCCAAAAACCCGTAAAAGGCACAGCAAAGGCTCATTTTGAGGTGGAGAGTCCTGCCAAGTGGAGTGCCGAGACACCCAATCTCTATAAGGTTGTGGTTGTAGCTCACAATGCAAAGGGCTGCACAGAGGCCTATGCACAACGTACCGGCTTCCGCAAGGTGGAGATTAAGAACAGTCAGCTGCTCGTAAACGGCAAGGCGGTGCTTATAAAGGGCGTGAACCGTCACGAGTCGGACCCTCTGACGGGCTATGTGGTGAGCCACGAACGTATGATGCAGGATTTGCGTCTGCTCAAGGAGTTTAACTTCAACGCCGTACGCACATCGCACTACCCCAATATGCCCGAATGGTACGACCTCTGCGACGAGTATGGCTTCTATGTAATGGACGAGGCGAATGTCGAGTCACACGGCATTGGCTTCGGTGGCAACACTCTGGCTCGCCGTGAAGACTACTCGCTGGCACATATGCAGCGAAACAAGCGTATGGTCGCCCGCGACAAGAATCACCCCTCGATTATCTGCTGGAGTATGGGTAACGAGGCCGGCATGGGCTTCAACTTCGAGAGGGTCTATGAGTGGTTGAAAGCCTACGACACATCTCGCCCCGTGCATTATGAACGTGCGATATATGAAAATGTCGCCTGCACTGATATTATGAGCCCGATGTATGCTACACCCGAGTGGTGCGAAGATTATGTGAAGAACAACCCTGCACGCCCGCTTATCCTCTGCGAGTATGCCCACGCAATGGGAAACTCGATGGGTGGTTTCAAGGAGTATTGGGATTTGACACGCAAATATAAGAACTATCAGGGCGGCTTTATCTGGGACTTTGCCGACCAGGGTCTGGCACGCTACGAGGCCGATGGCAAGGTGTCGTTCCTCTATGGTGGCGACTTCAACGACTACGACCCCTCTGATAACTCGTTCAACAACAACGGCGTATTTGCAGCAGACCGCCGACCTCACGCCCACGCCTACGAGGTGCAGCGTATTCAGCAGGATATTCACACCACGCCCATAGATATCAAAAATGGCGTTGTGGAGCTCTATAACGAGAGATTCTTCACCGACCTAAAGCCCTACGCTTTGGAGTGGGAGCTGATGTGCAACGGCAAGCCATTCAAGCGTGGCCGCATAGAGAATCTCGACCTCAAACCGCAGGAGCGTAAGCAGATTTCGCTTGGCTACACGCAAAAAGATTTTTACGATTTCCCATTTATGGGTAACGAGTTGTTGTTGAATGTACGCTATGTGCTAAAAGAGAGTCAGCCGCTTTTGGATGCAGGCTTTGTTGTGGCACGCGAGCAGATGGAGATTGGAGGTTTCGCCTTCACCTACTTCGACGTGGCACCTGACACCCCCTATAACCCCATAAAGAGTGCGACAGAGGAGGGCAAGACCATCATCAGTGGCGAGAATTGGAGCATAAAGTTCAACGCCGAGGGCCTTATCTGTTCGATGCAGTATGACGGCGAGGAGTTGTTGGCCGAGGGCTCAACCCTGCGACCCAACTTCTGGCGTGCCCCCACCGAGAACGACCTCGGAGCAAAGGCAGAGCAGAATTTCGCGGCATGGCGTGAGCCGAAGATGGAGCTTATAGAGTTCTCGTCAGAGAATCGCGAGCAGACGACCGAGGGACATAAATATCCCTGTTATTTACAGAATATTACCGCAAAATACGCTATGCCCGATGTTAAGGCGACTTTGACACTTGTTTATAGCATCGATGCCGATGGCCGCATAAATGGCTATATGCAGTTAGATACCGAGGAGGGTGCCGATGTCGGCGGTATGTTCCGCGTGGGTATGCGTATGGAGATGCCGGCGAGATATGGTGTGATGCACTACTATGGCCGTGGCCCGATAGAGAGTTATTCCGACCGCAAGGCGGCAGCCGATATAGGTCTTTACACTCAGCGTGTTGCCGACCAATACGACGAGACACTTGTGCGTCCGCAGGAGTCGGGTCTGCACAGCGATATGCGTTGGTGCGATATTACCGATTCATCGGGCTTTGGTCTTCGTCTGCGTGGGGGTAGCGCATTTGCCCTGTCGGCTCTGCCCTACTCGCAGGAGGCTATGGATGTGACGATTGGGCCAAAGCAACGCCACTCGGGCGATTTGAAACCCGACGGCAAGACACATATCTGCTTTGATGGCATACATCAGGGCTTGGGTTGCATCAACTCGTGGAGCTTCCCGCCTCAAAAGCCCTATCGCGTGGAGTATCAGGATTATACATTCGTATTCCGCATCACTCCCGTCGGGAGGTAGAAGGGAGTATAGAGAAAACAATAACGCGGGTAGTGATTTACTACCCGCGTTACTATTTTATATTTCGTCATTCCATATCACACGCCCTTTTGTTGTGCGAAAATGTGGTATGACGCTTTTTTTTTACAACGAAGTTGCATAACAAGAGGGATTTTTAGGACTGCGAAGCCCGAAAAACCGCAGCATACTTGGCGTATGTGAGGATTTTGAGGGCAAGCGTGACGCCAAAATCACCTTGTTATGCAGCTTCAACTATCTGTTGGCTACAAACTTATACTTTCCAGAACCGACTACATACTTCGTATAAGGGCCGTCCTTGCCGATAACCTTAACATCGGCAACCGATGTAACTGCCACGCCATCAACCGTTACGGCATCAACCGAAGGCGAGGGAACATATATCTCGGCTGTGGTATTGGCAGGCACCTCAACCTCCAGAGTGAACTTGCCCGGCTCGTCGTACCACTTCGCCGCAGCACGGCCATAAGGAGTAACCTTGTCGGCACCCATATACTTAAAGCCGCCACCCGGGTTGGGGCGTACCATAAAGGTCTTGTAACCAGCCGACGTCTCCTTCAAGCCGACAGCCTCACGATAGAGCCAATCGCCCACGGCACCCTTTGAGTAGTGGTTGAATGAGTTCATACCCGTATCGGGGATAGTGCGGTCGGGCTTCATAGAGTCCCACAACTCCCAGATAGTCGTTCCGCCCATCTTAACCGAATATAACCAGCCGGGGTAGCCCTCGTGCAGCAGGATGCGGTATGCCAGCTCGGTGTAGCCGTTATTGCTCAACGCGTGGCACAGGTAAGGCGTACCGAGGAAACCTGTCGTAAGGTGGCCATACTCGCGTACATTCTCCGCCAAGCGTGCCGCAATCGTGGGTCGTATCTCATCGGGAACCATATCAAACTCCAACGCAAGCACATAGGCGGTCTGCGTAGATGAAACGAGGTGACCGCGTGGTGTGAGGTAAGCCTCGCAGAAGGCCTTTTTGCACTTCTCGACAGTCGCCGCATAGCGTTCTGCTACGCGTGTCTTGCCCAGCACCTTTGCCGCCTTGATGAACTGCTCGGCAGAGTGTACCATAAAGCACTGCTGGATAAGCGGGCGGTAGGTCACAGCCGAACGACCACCAAAGTCATTCTCGGCCTGATATGCTAACCAGTCGCCATACTGCCAGCCCGACGACCAAAGGAAGTCCTGCGTGTTGCGGAACATATAATCTATCCAGCGTTTCATACTCTCGTACTGATTCTCCAGCACTCGCTTGTCGCCATAGGCCATATAGTGCTGCCAGGGGATAGTGACACCCGCATCGGCCCAACCCGTACGACCGGCACCCATCCAGCCGGGAATACAAGGCACAAGGTCGGTAATCTCGCCACCCGGCCACTGGTCGAGTGCCAAATCTTTCAGCCACTTGATAAAGAAGTTCTGCACATCGCCCATAAATGTCGCTGTACGGAAGAATACATGTGCATCGCCCGTCCAGCCCATACGCTCGTCGCGCTGGTTGCAGTCGGTCGGCACATCGACAAAGTTACCACGCATACCCCACTTGATATTGCTCTGCAACTGATTTACGAGTGCATTGGATGACTCGAAATGTCCCGTTTCGGGGTAGTTAGAGAAGATAACCTCGGCAACGAAATCCTCTAAATTGAGGTCGCCCTCGATACCCTCCACCTTCAAATAGCGGAAGCCATACCACGAGAACTTCGTAGAGAATGTCTGCTCGCCCTCACGGCAAGTGTAGCGTGTCTGTGCCTTCGCAGTGCGGAGGTTTGTAGTGTAGAAATTACCCTTCTCGTCCAGCACCTCGGCGTGCGAGATAACAATCTGCTGACCCTCCTTGCCATTTACCTTTACGACCTCGCGACCGACAAGATTCTGACCGAAGTCCAACACCTTCTCGCCCGCAGGGGTGATGAAAAACTTCACCGGCTTAACCCTCTCGCGTGTAACGACAGGCTCCGACTCCGTAGCGGTGAGTTCACCTAACGAGTACGACGCCTCGGCAACCTGTTCCCACGCCGAGTCATCAAAGCCTACGCAGTTCCAGCCCTGCTGTGCCTTGCGGGCATCGATGGTCTCGCCATCGTAGATTGTAGAGTGCAGAATCTCGCCCGTAGAGGCCTTCCACGACTTGTCGGTCGTGATTGACTCCTTCGTGCCGTCGGTGTAGGTGATGTCAATCTGTGCAATAGCACCCACCTGATGGATGTTATACATATAGCGGTTGGCACGGTCCTGGAAGCACATACGGCTATGATACCAGCCATAGCCCAACTCCAGACCGAAGGCATTAGCACCCTTCGCAAGCATCGAGGTTACATCGTAGGTCTGATATTGCAGACGCTTGTTATAAGCCGTCCAGCCGGGTGTGAGGTGAGAATCGCCCACCTTCTTACCGTTGATAGTAGCCTCGTAGAGGCCGTGTGCCGTAACGTGCAGCACTGCTGACGCAATACTCTTGTTTACCGCAAACTCCTTACGCATAATGGGCGAGCGGTCGTCCTGCAACTTCGGCTCAATCCACTTCGCACGCCAATCCTCCAACGAGAAGAGGCCCGTGAGCCACGAGCTGCTTGCCCACTTCGACACCTTGCCCTTGTTGTCCCATACTCTCACCTTCCAAGTGTAGCGAATACCCGACTGCAACTCGGAGCCCTCGTAGGGAACGGTCAGAGAGTTCTCCGACTTAACCTTGCCTGACGACCATACGCACTTGCTGCCCTTATAAACGGCAACCTCATAGGCCGTCTGCATAAGGCCGCGTGCATCGCCCTTCAAAATCCAGCTGAACGAGGGCGTACGGTCGGTCAGACCCTCGGGAGCCGAGAGATGATTGACCTTCAAATCGGTAAGGCTCACCTGTGCCATGGCGGGCATCGCCAGCACAAGTGCCAACAACAGAAATAATCTTTTCATATCTTTTTGTTTTAATTTTTTCGTTTTTGCAACCCTATCGCCCCTGTGGGGATAGATTTTTGCTAATTACAAAATTACACTTTTTTATTGATTTACACCTTTTGTGTAGTGATTTTTTCACTGTCCGCAATGACCTTATATTACGACTTGCCAAAAATAGAGAGGAACTGCTCTACAACAGTCCCTCTCTATCAAATTAAATATTAACTCGGCTAAAACATCATTCCGAAACGAATGTGTCCGGCAGAACTTATATACTTCGAGCCTGAAGAATTATATGTAAACCGCCACTGTTGAGCCGTATATCCTATCTGAAACTTAAATCGACCTTTTTTCAAACCTATTGACGGCGAAAAGTACAGACCTGCAAAAGCATATCCGTCTTCTTTGGGCAGCATTGCACTATAACCTATATCGGCCGACACAAACGGTCTTATCTTCTTTTCCGGCAGAAATATATATTTCGCATTAACATACAAGGGTATCAGAGCACACTCATTATAACCATTGTAAGTAACGCCAAGACCGGCACCGACTGATACCTTATCCGAAAATCTCACGCCGTGAATTGTATTGATGGTAGGAGATGCCAACCCGTCATACGGAGAACTGATATTAACACCGGCATCCCACTCTGCGTGATATTCTACCACCTGCCCATAGGCAACATTAACTAAACACAACAGGATGATTGCAAGAATGTTTCGTTTCATAGTAGATTTAATTAGGTTAATGTTTTCAGTAGTACATTTTTTGCACTTCAACAAATATAGTAAATTTTTATTGATTTACACCTTTTGCGTAGTGATTTTTTAACTGTCCGCAATGACCTTATGACACAGCGACCGACCGAAGCGAAGGGATATATGTACCCAAAGAGCAAAATATTTTGCCTCAAACCCATTATCTTCGGGGAAAAATTTCCGAAAACGCCAATTATTCACTATCTTTGCGACGCAAAATTTTATGAATGACATTTTTACCCACCTCAAAGAGGTGAGAGAGAAGGAAAATTATTCATTAACTTCATAATAAAAACAAAATTATGGTATCTTACAAAGATCTTGGCCTCGTAAACACACGCGAGATGTTTAAGAAGGCTATCGAGGGTGGTTACGCTATCCCCGCTTTCAACTTCAACAATATGGAGCAGATGCAGGCAATCATCTCTGCATGTGTAGAGTGCTCTTCACCTGTTATCCTG
>JAFNXQ010000031.1 GCA_017383445.1 Alistipes sp. | reverse complement strand
TGCAAAACCTCCAGGATACGCTGCTTGTTGATTACAGAGGTAAAGATGATAGGGATATCGTTGAACGGAGCCAGTTTCTTCTCCAAAAACTCCTTCCACTCCTTCATCGTATTGCTCTCCTTCTCGATAAGGTCCCACTTATTGACCACGATAACACAGCCCTTGCGGTTGCGGACAATAAGGTTGTGGATATTAAGGTCCTGCGACTCCAAACCCTGCTGTGCATCAAGCATCAGGATGCAGACATCCGAGTTTTCGATGGCACGAATAGAACGCATTACAGAGTAGAACTCCAAATCCTCCATCTCTTTGCCCTTCTTACGCATACCGGCCGTATCAACAAGGTAGAAATCCATATCGTATTTGTTGTAACGCGTATGTATTGAGTCGCGTGTTGTGCCGGCAATGTTTGTTACGATGTTACGCTCCTCACCAAGCAGAGCATTGGTCATTGACGACTTACCCACATTTGGACGACCCACGATGGTAATGCGTGGCAGATCCTCCAGCTCCTCGGCCTTGGTATCCTCCGGCAACTGTCGCAAAATCTCATCCATCAAATCGCCCGTTCCGCTACCTGACATTGAAGATATGCAGAAGATATCTCCCAAGCCCAGCGAGTAGAATTCGTGCGACTGATAGATAAGGTCGTAATTATCAACCTTGTTGCATACCACCAGCACCTTCTTGCCTGAACGACGCAACACATCGGCCATCATCATATCAAGGTCGGTAACGCCTGTTTTCACCTCCACCATAAAGAGGATGAGGTCGGCCTCCTCAATGGCCAGCATCACCTGACGACGGATATCATCCTCAAAGATATCATCGGTATTTACGGCATAACCGCCCGTATCGATGATCGAAAACTCCTTACCGTTCCAATCGGTCTTTCCGTAGTGGCGGTCGCGTGTTGTACCGGCAGTCTCATCCACGATGGCCTGACGATGTCCCACCAAGCGGTTGAAAAGAGTCGATTTACCGACATTCGGGCGACCTACTATTGCTACTAAACTCATATATTATCGTCTCTATAAAATTTTCAGCAAAATCATTTCCGCTGCAAAGATAATATAAATCAAGGAATCCACCAAAGCATTTGCTATTTGATAAAAAATGTGTATATTTGAAAAATGTAAATTGCGGAAAATTATTTTTTATGCGTAAACGTCTGTTTTGTAGGATATTGATTTGCTTGGCTCTGGTGACAGCTTTTACAATGGAGGCAGAGGCTCAAAACAATTTTTACTACGACATAGCCAACAGCAGCCGTCAGAAATCTTCGGCAGAGATGGGCATATCGCTTGCGGGAGTCTATATGTTCACCTCGCCCGAATCAACCGATGTTGCACTGAACCCACGCATCGGCATACGAGGAGCTCTTTCGATGTCGATATGCTGGCAAAAAAAGTACGCACTGCAATTTGACCTGGCCTACCTTCACAACAAAGTGGAGGCAAAACGTGGCGAGACGGAGTATGACGTAAAGTCGGGGGCAATGGAGATTCCCGTAATGTTCTCATATCGCGGAATAGGACCACTGCGACTGAACGCAGGATTGGTATTTTCTGTTGTCGGCACAGGCCGCTATGATCTGGCATCGGAACGCATTGAGTTCGGCTCATTGCGACCTTTGATGGGCTATACAGTTGGTGTTGGAGTAAATCTCACACAACATCTGCTCATCGAGAGCCGTTTTACAGGTGGGTTCAAAAAGACAATGAACTACTTTGAAGGTGCAGAGTTTTACACCCGCAGCAGTTGGCTCACACTCGGCATTGGATATATGTTTTAACGACAAAATATGGCTAACGAAGCAGTAAATAAAGAGGTTATCATCGAGGGTGTGGACCCTCGCGAACTATATGGAGCACAGGAGTGTTTCCTTGAGCAGATGCGAGAGCTGTCGCCCACGGTAAAGATTGTGGCACGAGGCTCATCGCTGAAAGTTCTGGGAGCAAAACGCGACGTGGAGAGCTTTGAACGCAAGATAGGGGCTTTGGTGGCCTACTATGTGAAGTATGGGCACATCTCCAGCGAGGTTGTATCGCAAGCCTTCTCGACGGGCATCAGCGAGTGTTCGGAGCCGGTCAGCGACAAGGATACCATCGTCTTTGGCAACAATGGCAACATCATCCGTGCTCGCACCGTGAATCAGCGTCGTCTGGTGGAGTTATATGGCAAAAATGACCTTCTCTTTGCCGTAGGCCCTGCAGGTTCGGGAAAAACCTATACGGCTATCGCCCTCGCAGTCAAGGCACTCAAAGAGAAGGAGGTAAGAAGGGTTATCCTCACCCGTCCGGCAGTTGAGGCGGGTGAAAAGTTAGGATTTCTACCCGGAGATATGAAGGAGAAATTAGATCCCTATTTGCAGCCTTTGTATGATGCTCTGAATGATATGATACCGGCAGCAAAATTGCAGAAATATCTGGAAGACGGCACCGTACAGATTGCACCACTTGCATACATGCGAGGTCGCACACTGGATAATGCATTCGTGATACTGGACGAGGCTCAGAATACTACGCGTTCACAGATAAAGATGTTCTTAACGCGTATGGGTCGCAATGCGAAGTTTATCGTCACGGGAGATGTCACACAGATAGACCTTCCGCGAAAAAGCGACAGCGGACTTACGCAGGCGATGGATACGCTGCGAGATATAACAGGTATCGGAATGGTGGAATTCGACAAACGCGACATCGTGCGACACCCGTTGGTGAAGTATATCGTTGATGCCTTTGACAAGCGTGCCGCCGAAGAGGAGAAAGCGGAAAAGAGAGGGAAGGCTAACGAAGCGGAGAAGACTATCGAAACACCAGTAGTACGCCTTCGCAAGACGAGAAAAGAGGAGTAAATAATAACTTAAAACTAATTGATATGGATAAGAATTTAGCGGCATTGAAGCCCGCACTTGTTTGGAAACACTTTGCAGAGATTGTGAACATCCCACGTCCCTCACACAGCGAGGAGAAGATTCGCCAGTATCTGGTGGATTTTGCTGTAGCGAAAGGCATAGAGCATCAGGTGGACGAAGCCGGCAACGTATATATGCGTAAGGCCGCGACCGCAGGTATGGAGGATCGAAAAGGTATCGTTTTGCAGGCCCACGTCGATATGGTTCCGCAGAAGAACAACGACAAGGAGTTTGACTTCATCAACGACCCTATCGAGGCTTATATCGATGGCGAGTGGGTAACGGCCAACGGCACAACTCTCGGTGCTGATAATGGTATAGGTATGGCGGCCATATTGGCTGTTATGGAGGATAATTCACTCGTACACGGCCCCGTAGAGGCTCTCTTTACGGCTACGGAGGAGACCGGTATGGATGGTGCTTTCGGCTTGAAGGGCGGTCTTTTGCAGGGCGACATTTTGCTAAACCTCGACTCGGAGACCGAGGGCGAGTTGTATGTTGGTTGTGCCGGTGGTATGGACGCTAACATTACACTACCCTACGATGCTGTCGCTGCACCAGCCAACTACAAGGCTCTGGAACTTTCGGTAAAGGGTTGCAAGGGCGGCCATTCGGGTATTCAGATTGTTTGCCAGCGTGCTAATGCCAACAAACTTCTGTTCCGCGTATTGCGTGCGTTGGCAGCACAGATGGATGTAAAGATCGCATCGGTTGACGGCGGTGGTCTGCGTAATGCCATTCCTCGTGAGTCGGTTGCCGTCGTTATGATAAAAGCAGCTGACGAGGCTGCAGCAAAGAGCATTATTGCAGAGTTTGAGAAGATTTTTGTGGCAGAGTATGCGGGCATTGAGGACTCTATCGCAGTGACCGTTGCCGATGCAGCTATGCCTACAGCGGTCATTCCCGACAACGTAGCACAGCGTCTTATGGCCGCCGTTACAGCTTGCCCCGATGGTGTAGAGAAGATGTCAATGGCAATGGAGGGTCTGGTGCAGACATCCAATAACTTTGCACGCGTTGTATCTGATGGCAAGACAGTGAAGATGCAGACCCTGATGCGTTCATCTGTTCGTTCCGAGAAGGAGGCTTTGGGTGACGCTATCAAGGCGGTATTTGAACTGGCGGGTGCCGAGGTAGAGCTCTCTGGCAGCTACGATGGCTGGAATCCTAATATGGAGTCGCCCATCCTGAAGGCTATGCTGGCTTCTTATGAGGCTCTTTATGGCAAGAAGCCCGCCGTTACGGCTATTCACGCCGGTTTGGAGTGTGGTATCATCGGCTCTAACTATCCCGGCCTTGATATGATATCATTCGGTCCGACTATCTGCTATCCCCACTCACCCGATGAGAAGGTTGAGATTGCATCGGTAGAGAAGTTCTACGACTTCCTGCTCCACACATTGAAGAATGCCCCTAAAAAGTAGTATCGTGCAGCAAAATGTAGATATATCTGAAAAGTGGTTTGTCATCGTAAATCCCGTGGCCGGATTCGGACGCGGATTGGAGGACCTGCCACTTATAACCAAACTTATACGCGACAACGACATCCCCTATGAGTTGGTCTTTTCGCAGCATAAGCATCACGTTACGGAGCTGACCGTATCGGCCATAAATGATGGCTATCGTCACATTATGGTCATCGGCGGTGACGGCACGATGCACGAGGTTGTGAATGGACTCTTCATTCAGCAGGCTGTCCCCTCAAACGAGGTGACAATGGCTGTTGTGCCAGTGGGTACGGGTAACGACTGGATAAGGATGTACGGCATACCACGCAAATATTCGGAGGTTATTCGTGCCATACGCGACGGATACACCTTCTTGCAGGATATTGGCGAAGTGCATTACGAGGAGTCGCACTATCAGCAGGTGCGTTACATGGCAAATGTTGCCGGTGTCGGCTTTGACCCTTCGGTGACGAAGATTTACGAGCACGACAAAGCCAAAGGTCGCAGAGGCAAGCATCTCTACGCCCTGGGTTGTCTGCGTAGCTACCTGAAGTATCGTTCTACGGGCGTGAAGATTTGGATAGATGGAGAGCTTGTTCACAAGAATCTTCTATTCAGTGCCGCGGTGGGTATATGTAAATTCAACGGCGGTGGCGTACAGCAGTTGCCCGAAGCGGTGGCTGATGATGGTCTGTTCGACATTACACTTATACGCCCATTCCACTGGTGGAATCTGCTTTTCCGCATAAACAGATTGTTCAACGGCGACATCTACAGTATCGGTCACGTTCATCACCGCAAAGGAAGCCACATACGCATAGAGTCCACGCCCGACATTATGGTTGAGGTCGATGGTGAGTTGCTCGGAGGCACGCCTTTGGAGTTCAGGATACACCATCGTGCGGTGCGTGTCATCGTAACAAAGGAGTTTCTGGAACAACCCGTAATGGGATAAAAAACAAAGAGCCTGCCAAACAAAAGTTTGACAGGCTCTTTTTCTCTATATATATTAATAGGTATGCACACTCACGCCCTGTGCCGAGGGGAGGAAGTTGATACCATACCAGCACATCTGCAACAGCAGGAACGAGAATAGTATCAAAGCAAAAGCGATATTATAATCCCGTTTGGTAATAGGACGCAGATGCAGATAGCATAGATACGAGAGCCACGTCGCTGCTGCCCACGTCTCCTTGGGATCCCACGTCCAATAGTCGCCCCACGCCTCTTTCGCCCACAGAGCACCCATAATCATACCGAGAGTAAGGAACGACCACCCCACCCTCACGAGGTTATCACACATCGCCATCTCCTCATCGGCAGGCTCGCGTCGCGATGAACGCAACCACATATATAGTGCAAACACAGCCACTGCACCCAGCAGAGCATAGGCAAACATATAGACAATAACGTGTGGCACAAACCATACACTCTGCAACGCAGGCATCAAGGTCTTGTCATGTATCTCGGGTTTGAAAAGGTTGATGCAGATAAAAACAACCGACATCATCGTACTGAACGACAATATCCACTTATATCTCCACCTCGCATAGACGAATATGCCTGCAATTGAGAGGAAGAACGAGTACCAGAGTCGTGTTTCGCCCATAGTACGCATAGGAGGCCTGTCCAACGAGATCCACATTCCGACAATAAAAGCGAAGAATATCAACGAGCCCGTAACAGAGAGCCACATAGCACGCCCCTGACGATTTTCACGCCACGCCGTCGCAGCACCCAACACCCAAAACAGTGTAGAGGCAATAGCAAACCATATCAACTGCTCCCACATCATAACTGCTCCTCTCTATCCTTACGACGCAAAGAACGCCCTCCTGCCGTTATAAACATCACAACTGCCGAAGCGAGAATCAGCCACAAGGCTATATGCACAACGCCATACCAGCCATCACGCACACACTCCAACACACTCTTCGTACTCCAACGTCCTCGCTGGTTATCATAACCCACCTGATAGATTCGCCACGCACCCACTCTCACCGGATGATTGACCTCCACATCGGCATAGCGGACATCCTTGTCCGATAGTGCAACGGCAATACGCGAGGTATAACGCTTTGCTTCGGGCGACATCATAACAACACTCTCGCCACCGGGCAGTGCCAATACTGAATGAGCAAAAATATGACTACCACAACTAACCCAACCCTCAACCAAATCGGAATCGTTATGTGCTTCGACATAAGCTGCGTGTGTCGCCCCGACATGTTGCATAGGGCAATATTCACCGCCCTGCTCCATACAACCCGCCATAGACAGATACTCCTTTACACGCAGGGTCCATCCACCAATCTCGCCCACACTATCGGCCGACGAGAGATACTCCTCCGACAGCGTATTGTCGGATTGTTTGAGCAGTCGCAACTTGGGAGGATACTCATCGATATTGAATTCGCGAAGTGTTACAACAAAGGGCAATTCATACTCTCGGCCGGCATTATCAATTGCCATATAGGTAGGTGTATCGAGATATGCAACAACCCTCACACGCAGTTTGTCGCCGCTACTGAACATTGCCGCAGCCAACGCTACGAACACCGCCGTATGAGATATTACGGCAGCAATTTTTCGTTGTCGCACCCATCGCCAATCATCTATTGCCGACAAACCCAACGATGTTATAAAATTGAGTAGCAAGAGATTAAACGGCCACGACGAGGTCATTCGCGTAAAGCCCAATGCTCCGACCACACCATCCGCAGAGCCATCCTGTCGGGTAAGGCCAAAGACGACAGTCATAACGACCATCGAGGCCAGAGCCACAACCGAAGAGTGCTGGCTGCGTAGTCCTCTCGCCCACGGCCACTTATCCTCCATAGCATAGCACAGCACCAACAGATAGAGGTAGTTGATTGCAACTATCACGCTCCACGGATAACGCATCCACGCGACACCGAAATCACCTACCACCAACTGCAAAGCAATGCCCACAACAAAAAGCAGGACACATCGCAAAATGGGGCTATACCAAGAGGTTTTCAATTATGAATTCTCAATTTTGAATTTTACTTACGCTTGCTCCCACTGCTGACGCAACAACTCCACAGCAGCCGACACGGTAACCTCTCTATCACCCTTTGTGCCACACTCGAAGCTCACATAGTGGGGATAGTTCATCTCCTTCAAGGCTCGCAAACCATCGATATAATTATCCTTCTCACCATCCTCACCCGGCATCAGGCGACGACCGCGACTTGCGACGTGAACATGCTGCAGGTACTCCGGTCCTGCTGCCCACAGAGCAGCATAATCAGAGGTCTCCTCCTGCATATGCCAGAAGTCGCCCATACACTTAACGCCCTTACTCTCTGCGTCGCGGCATATAGCAGCAGCATCAGCAACCTGACGCAGATAAAAGGCCTCGCCTCGGTTCAGAGGTTCGAGAATAACCGTTGTGTTATGCTTCAATGCATACTCTCCCAGCTCGTGCAGCTGGGCACACAGAAACTCGCGAGTCTCCATAGTGTGAGGACGGCAAGGTTTCTGATGATTGAACGCCGGCACCATAATCACACCCGTAGAGCCCAACTCGCCCGCAGCAGCGATGATATCACGCATCGTTGCATCAAACTCGGCCTTCACATCAGCCTCCTCGGCAAGCAGAAAACCCTTAAAGCCGGCACAAATAGCCGACACCTTGATATTACGGCCATTCAATGCCTGCTGCAACTCATTAACACGACCTGCAAGTCCGCCACCCCAAGGTTCAAAGCCTACAATGCCGTGCTGCTCCATATAATCGAGCTTGGCATTCAGTCCCTCGCCGGGGGCTATACCCTCCTGAAACGAGAGTTTGAGTTCGGGCATCTGCTTCTTGGGAGCACAACTGCCCAGCGACAACGCAGAAGAGGCTACAGCCAGAGAGGCTGCACCCAGGAGTGAGGTCTGTAAAAATTCTTTTCTATTCATATATCTACTCTTTATCCTATCAATATAAGCAAAGGTGCGGCGAGGGACTCTACACCCCTCCCGCACCTATCGTTATTCGTCACAAAACTATTTACCCGGTACGGGAACGGTGTATTTCGACATATCGCAATTGCCCATCTCCACCTTCTCTGGCATATAATCCAACGCCGACTGGCTGATCTCATCCCACGTTACCGTAGCACCTGTATATGCCGCCTCGCGACCCATAACACCTGCCAGGCAAGAGATTACACACTCCTCAGCCTCGACATGTGACTCGCCACTGCGGATATGATTAATCAAATCAACGTGCTCCAAAATATAGGGGTTACGCTGCTTGAAGTTGGCCTCCTCGGCCTCGCGATCAAATTTCCAGATGACATTGCCGTCCAGATCCTTAATCTCTTGTGCATAGCTGTTCCAAGAGCCCTTTGTACCCTGAATGGTCTCACCGACAAGAGTACTTGTGCCATTAATCTGACGGCACATACTATGGAAATGAACTCCATTCTCCATCTCGAAATCTACGCTAAACTGATCATACTGGTCACCTGTAATACGACGGTGACGAGCTCCGCAAGCCGTAGCCTTAACGGGCTTCAAGCCAGAGAACCACAGAAACACGTCAATATTATGAACATGCTGCTCAACGATATGGTCGCCCGACAACCACTTCCAGTTCACCCAGTCACGAATCATCCACTCCATATCACTCCAACCAGCCTTACGCTCCTTATACCACAACATACCCTGATTCCAGCATACATAACCACCGGTAATCTCACCGATAAGGCCCTCCTGAATCTTCTGGAATGCCTCAACATAGGGACGTTCGTGGTGACGCTGTGTACCCGTAACAACACACAAGCCCTTCGCCTTGGCCAACTTGGCAGTAGCCATCACCGAACGATAGCCGGCAGGATCTACAGCAATAGGCTTTTCAAGGAAAGAGTGAACACCCTTCTCGGTAGCATACTTAAAGTGCTGGGGGCGGAATACGGGAGGTGTTGTACAGATAACATAATCAACACCCGAATCGATAACCTGCTTGTAGGCATCGAAGCCAACAAAACAATTCTCGGCGGGAACTTCCTGGCCATGATTCTCCTTCAACGATTTACGCAACTCCTCTACTCTCTCGGCAAAGACATCACCCAGAGCCCAGACCCTAATGCCATTAGCAGCCATAAGGCTATCTACAACAGCACCAGAGCCACGACCGCCACAGCCTATGACACCGACCTTCAGCTCACGGCCATCGGCCGCAAGGTCAGGAAGATTAGGGATATAATACTCTCCCGGCTGCTTCAAAGGAGTATAGGCAGGAGCCTTTGAACACGATGTAAGGCTTGTCGCCGAGCCTCCAAGAAGAGTGCCGGCACCCAACAACGCTGTGTATGACAGAAAATCTTTTCTGCTGATTTTGTTATTACTCATAGTGTAATAGTGTTTATATTTTTTACATTAATTTATTCTCTTACTTACTCCGTTGCTACGCCCTCCGGCAACTCGCAGACCACGCGGAAACCGATACCCTTGATATCGGAATACCACCAGATACTCTTGGGATTCTGCGGGTCAGTACGCAACCACTTGTCGTGCTCGGTATGGCGGCGTGCAGCACTACGCAAGGCCACAGCATCGTCGCCATAATAACCACCTCGGACAACTCTCTCCTCGCCCGTTGCGGGACCCTTTGGGTTAAGTTCGCCATCTTTCAAAAGTGAGTAGGCATCAGGCGAGTACCAATCCGAACAATACTCCATAACATTACCCGCCATATTCTTCAGGCCGAAGGCATTTGCCTGCATCTTTTCGGGCTCCTGCGTGCGATTGCGGCTATTGTTTGCATAAATCGCATAGCCGTTGATAACTGTTGTGTCTGCACCGAACAGGTTGTTCCAGAAGCTGTCGTTGGTAAAGCGTTTGGGACTACCCTCAAAGAAGTAAGGCGTTGATGAGCCCCCTCGTGCGGCATACTCCCACTCTGCCTCCGTCGGCAGACGATACTTCTTGCCTGTCTTCAACGACAACCACTGGCAGAAGGTCTCTGCGGCATAGTGAGTCATCGTAATAGCAGGACGGCTGCCCATACCCCAGCCCTGATCGGGAAATCCGAAAGGTGGTGTCGGACCACTCACAGCGTCAATATCCTCACGGCTGTTATTTGCATAGATGACCGACGGCGGAGTACGACCCTCCGACATTGTCTCGCCATAAAATGCCCAATATTGATCCCAGGTAACCTCAACCTCGCCCATAAAGAACGGCGACACACTCACTCTGCGTTGCGGACCCTCATCCTCGCCTCTCATAGGCTCACTATCGGGGCTACCAATCAGGTACTCGCCACCCGGAATGGCAATCATACTCAGCGATACCGATGTGCCTGGAATCTTCTCAACGAAGTTTTCAAACTTATCGACCGCTGTCGCCTCGGCATATATCTCGCCCTGCTCCTTTGTCGGCAACGAGGTCATCTGACCGTGCTTATAATTGGGGTTATAGTGACCTGCGTCGAGGTGGCAGCTGATGCACTGCAAATTGAGTTTCTCCTCGTTATCCTCATAGTAGAGGTGAGCCGTGATGCCCTCATCGGTAATGCCTTCGGGGAAGATATTTACGTGGCAAGACTTGCACGATGAGTTATAGACGATCTTCTGTGCATACTCCAACTCGCCCTTGCTCTCCCAATCAATCGACTCAACATCCTTGGTGATGTATGACCATACATCCTTCACTCCCGTTGATATCTTCGCCTTGACATACTCTGCCGAGCCGCGAGGGGGAAGGTGGCAGGCCGAGCAATCGGTAATCACACCACTGCCGTTCATATAGTGCACCGACTTCTTCCAGCTTGCATCCGATTCGGGATGTGCGTGGCACGCCATACACGAATCGTTTGATGATGAATTCACCCAAAACCAATTGAACGCAATCATCAGTGACAAACCAACAACGTGGCTCGCCAGCAGAATCAGAAGAAATCTTTTTTTATTACTTTTTGACATATTCCCAGCCTAAACTACAACCGAATATTCGCCACAAAAATTCAAGATTTGTCAGCAAACCACGAACATCGGCTTCAAATCACTCCAACCATCAAATATAGCAAGGCTATATTCTTGTCAAAGGTAGTGCTTTTTTTTCGCATAGACAACTGTATAAAAAATTTTTACTGCATATTTTGACGTTTTAACTCTATAAAAATCACACTCTCTTCATTCAGCAACCCCAACCGAGTAGTTCACAAAAAAAAGATTGCCCGACCCCGAAAGGCCGAGCAATCTTTTTTGAACGGTATGTCCTGCGGATTAATACTCCAACTTGGCCATACGCTGATATGAGTTATAACGCCACTTTGCGTTCTCCTCTGCTGCCTCGAACAACTCCTCAGCCTCTGCGGGGAACGACTTCTGAAGTGAAGTATAACGTACCTCCTTCATCAGGAAGTCGCGGAACTTCGACCAGTCGGGCTCCTTTGAATCCATAACGAACGGATTCTTACCCTGCTCCTCCAGCTGTGGGTTGTAGTGCCACAAGTGCCAGTAACCGCACTCAACAGCCTGCTTACCTACGGTCTGTGTACGAGTCATACCACCCTTGATACCATGGTTGATACAAGGTGCATAAGCAATGATAAGTGATGGGCCGGGATAAGCCTCTGCCTCCTTCAAAACATTGAAGAGCTGTGCCTGTGAAGCACCGATACTTACCTGTGCCACATATACATAGCCATAGGTCATTGCGATAGCTCCCAAATCCTTCTTGCGGATACGCTTACCGCTTGATGCGAACTTCGCAACAGCACCAACGGGAGTAGATTTTGATGACTGACCACCTGTATTAGAGTAAACCTCGGTATCAACAACCAGAATATTTACATCCATACCAGAAGCCAAAACGTGATCCACGCCACCGAAGCCGATATCGTAGCCCCAGCCGTCGCCACCAATGATCCACTGTGACTTCTTAACGAGCCAATCCTTCATCTCCAGAATCTTCTGGCAGTAATCACAACCACAAGCCTCCAACAAAGGCAACAACTTGGCTGTAGCCTCGGCAGAAGCAGCCGATGAGCCACGATTATCAATCCAAGCCTTCATCGCCTCCTTCAACTCATCAGAGCACTTCTCGCACTCGGCGATTGCCTGCTCCATATACTTCTGGATACGGTCACGCAACTTCTCTACACCGACGTGCATACCCAAACCGAACTCTGCGTTATCCTCAAAGAGTGAATTAGCCCAAGCGGGACCCTGACCCTTTGCATTTGTGCAGTAAGGAGTAGAAGGTGCCGAGCCAGAGTAGATTGAGGTACAACCCGTAGCATTGGCAACCATCATCTTATCGCCGAAGAGCTGTGTGATAGTCTTGATGTAAGGAGTCTCACCACAACCGGCACAAGCACCAGAGAACTCAAACAAAGGCTGCTCGAACTGCAGATTCTTAACACTCTTTGTCTTATCGATTGCATCGGTCTTGATGCTGACACCCTTCAAAACAGCATTCCAGTTCTCAGCCTGTGGCATCTGTGACTCCAGCGGCTTCATAACCAAAGCCTTGTTCTTTGAAGGACACACATCCACACAGTTACCGCAACCCGTACAATCGAGTGGTGATACCTGAATACGGAACTTATAAGTCTTGGTCTCTCCCAAGCCCTGCTTGAACTCCAAACCACTCAAAGCGGCAGCCTCCTCCTCTGTTGCGAGGAACGGACGGATAGCAGCGTGCGGGCAGACATAAGAACACTGGTTACACTGGATACAGTTATCCACCAACCACTCGGGAACATTCACAGCGATACCACGCTTCTCGTAAGCTGCAGTACCATTATCCCAAGTACCATCCTCACGGCCATTGAATGCCGATACCGGAAGATCATCACCTTTCAACGCATTGATAGGATCGCACACATTGCGAACGAACTCTGGGCGTGACATATCAACAACAGCCTCTGCTGCCTTAACCTCGATTGATGCCCACTCTGCGGGAACCTCAACCTTCTCAACAGCCGAGCCACCGGCATCAACTGCCGCATAGTTCATATTGACGATATCCTCACCCTTCTTGCCGTAAGACTTCAAGATAGCCTTCTTCATCTCCTCAACGGCCTTCTCGAAAGGAATAACCTCGGCAATCTTAAAGAATGCCGACTGCATAATGGTATTGGTGCGTGAGCCCAAGCCCAGCTCGGCAGCAATCTTTGTAGCGTTGATGATATAGAAGTTGATCTTATTTTTTGCCAGATAAGCCTTCATATGGTCGGGCAATGTAGCACAAGTTGTCGCAGCATCGTGAACAGAGTTCAAGAGGAACGAGCCACCCTTCTTCAAGCCCTTCAACACATCGTACTTATCAACATACGATGGAACGTGGCAAGCCACGAAATCGGGAGTTGTAACCAAATAAGGTGAACGAATCGGGTTGTCACCGAAACGCAAGTGTGAAGATGTGTAACCTCCCGACT
>JAFNXQ010000030.1 GCA_017383445.1 Alistipes sp. | reverse complement strand
CCAAGGACTTGGATGTGGCCTACCTCTATCTGTCCATCGACGCTCCGCAGGCGGAAAACACTTGGCGGAAGTCCATCCTGTATTACGATTTAAACGGCTATCATTTGTTGGCAGGCAAGGAACTGACACAAGCCGTATATCGCGAACTGGGTGATGAACGTGGAATACTTTCCATCCCTCGCTTCCTGATTGTGGATAAGGAAGGAAAGATTGTCGAGCTGAATGCCGCATCGCCCGACCATCCCGACGAATTGATTGAACAGCTGAAGAAAGTGTTTGCCCAATAAAAACAAGCTATTTCAACATCAAGACCGACAATTTCTTAAAAATCTGTTGGTTGTAATCGACAATATCTTTATATTTGTGAAAAATATAAAAGCCTCGGGCAACGATATGTTTACCCCTGACCAAAAGTACCGATTCTATGAAAAAATTGGATTATTATGTCTTTATTTGACTAAAATAAATTCCAAGTTATTGGTAACCAATTCACTAGGGCATTAAGGAAAATCACCAGAAAAATGGCAATTATTGGATGATTTGATTAGATAACCTATTGATTTTGAGGTGGTTGAAAGATTTAACAGGTTAAAAAGTTAACAGATTGGAAAGAAGTCCCAGAAGTTGTAAATGTGGGAATTATGGACCAATAAGAGCATAATAATCATTTTTTTTGATGCGGCCAGGGGATAAAAAAGCCTGCCAGCAAAAGCGTGGCAGGCTAAAATAAAGCGAGTGATTACCCTACTACCACGCAAACAGAGGATATTCTGCCATCATTGCATTCACATCCTTGCGAACAGCGGCAATATTCTCCTCATTCTCGGGATCCTGCAATACGCGGTCGATAAGCTCTACGATGTAATCCATCTTATCCTCCTTCACGCCACGGGTTGTGATTGCGGGTGTACCGAAACGCAAACCAGAGGTCAGGAATGGAGAACGAGAGTCAAATGGTACCATATTCTTGTTGGTTGTGATATCAGCAGCAACCAGACACTTCTCTGCAAGTTTACCCGTAAGATCGGGGAACTTGGTGCGAAGGTCAATCAGCATAAGGTGGTTGTCAGTACCGCCCGATACAACCTTGTAGCCACGCTTTGCAAAGGCCTCAGCCATGGCGTTGGCGTTCTTCTGCACCTGCTTCTGATACTCCTTATATTCGGGCTGCAAAGCCTCGCCGAAAGCGACAGCCTTAGCTGCAATTACGTGTTCCAGCGGACCGCCCTGGATACCGGGGAATACAGCCGAGTTGAGAATCTGCGACATCATCTTCACGACACCCTTCGGAGTTGTCAGGCCCCAGGGGTTTTCGAAATCCTTACCCATAAGGATAATACCACCGCGAGGACCACGCAGAGTCTTGTGAGTTGTAGAGGTTACGATGTGAGCATACTTCACAGGATTGTCAAGAATACCCGCAGCGATAAGACCTGCCGTGTGTGCCATATCGATCATCAACAACGCACCGCACTTGTCGGCAATCTCACGCATACGCTTGTAGTCCCACTCACGAGAGTAAGCCGATGCACCACCGACGATAAGTTTGGGCTTATGCTCCATAGCCTTACGTTCCATGTCATCGTAATCAACCGTGCCGGTCTGCTCGTTGAGCTGATAGCCGATGGCATTGAAATATTTTCCCGACATATTCACCGGCGAGCCGTGTGAAAGATGGCCTCCGTGAGCCAAATCAAGACCCATAAAGGTATCGCCGGGCTGCAAAACGGCAAAGAATACAGCCATATTGGCCTGTGCTCCAGAGTGAGGCTGCACATTGGCATACTCTGCACCATAAAGTTCGCAAAGGCGTTCGATGGCCAATCTCTCGACCTTATCCACCACCTCGCAACCGCCATAGTAACGTGCTGCGGGATAGCCCTCGGCATACTTGTTGGTCAAGACAGAGCCCATAGCCGCCATAACCTGGTCGCTGACAAAATTTTCAGACGCAATCAACTCGATGCCGTGCATCTGACGAGCCTTCTCCTCCGAGATAAGGCCGAAAATCTGTTCGTCGTTTCTCATTGTTGTATGAATTGTTTTGTGTAAAATCGGGTTTATCAGTACAAAGATAAAAAACTTTTCCGTTTAACTGCGGAAAATCGCAAATATTTTTTCGTTTCAGAAATTAACATCTAATGAGCCTCGATACTCAGTCTGAAAAGCATAATTATCGTTTTGCATTACAATCTGTAATTTTAAGGCTTGCAAAATCTTTGAAACAAACAAAAAAAATGCGTATGACTTACTCATTTGACATT
>JAFNXQ010000029.1 GCA_017383445.1 Alistipes sp. | reverse complement strand
TCACTCTCTATGTAGTCAAAGAATGCGTTAAGTCCGTAGAAATATTCGTTTCCACGCCACAGCAGGAGCTTCTGCTCGGGCGTGAGATTGTAGTATGGCTCGTGTATGGGGAAGTCGAAAAGGTAGGCATTGTTTACGAGTTGCTCTTTCCACTTCTTCATCGTAGCACCACGCCAGCAGGCGATAGCATCCTCATATATGGTCTTGCTCTTGTCGGGGATAACCAGATCCTCGTCAATGCCGACAACCTTGCCATAACCCTCGCATACGGGGCAGGCACCTATGGGGTTGTTGAAGCTGAACAGATGCTCTGTGGGTTGCTCGAAGGCTATGCCGTCGGCCTCAAAGCGTGAAGAGAACTCGCGGCTCTCATCGTCAATGATTATACGACATACATCGCCGCCATAGCTGTAAGCCCTTGCTACCGAATCACGCAGACGCAGAAGTGTCTCATCGTCGTCAGCTCCTCGCAGACGGTCTATAACGATGGCAATGCTATCCTCATGAGTGTCGATGGTGATTTGTGGCATAAACTCCTCTATGGTGAGGGCACGATTATCAACCCACACACGCTGAAAACCATCGCCAAGCAGTTGCAGCAGCTTATCTATTATACCCTGCCCTGTGACAAGGCGTAACGGAGATGTGATAACGACCTTGCGTCCCAATCCGTTTGTGGTTATATACTCCACTACGTCATCTACGCCATAGCAGCGTACCTCGTTGCCCGATATTGGCGAAAATGTATGCCCAATGCGTGCATAGAGCAGTTTCAGATAGTCGTATATCTCGGTTGTCGTACCCACCGTAGAACGGGGATTGCGACTATTTACCTTCTGCTCGATAGCAATGGCGGGTGCTATGCCCGAAATCAAATCTACATCAGGCTTGGTTATGCGACCCAGGAATTGTCGTGCATAGGCCGACAGACTCTCTACATAGCGGCGTTGTCCTTCGGCGAAGATTGTGTCAAAGGCAAGAGTCGATTTGCCCGACCCGGAGAGGCCGGTGATGACCGTCAGAGTGTTGTGCGGAATATCGAGGCTCACATTTTTCAGATTGTGAACCCTTGCACCCTTGATATGTATGGTCTTGTCGTTTGACATCTATCCTTGATCTATATGAACTTATATGTGTGTTATAAGATGTTATCTTAAAGTTGCTTGATATAGGTATGGCTCATCATCTACTTTCCTCATATTAAAAATAGAGATTAAAGGACACTCTTCATTCTCAATATGAGCATAAAAATAATTGGTTATAGATGATTCTCCTCTCTTCAATAATAATATATCAACTTCATTTTGTTCAACTCCAAATAGAAACTTCTTTAACACATCATATGGTATATTCTTATTGTATTCAAACTCAGTAACTTCTGAATGAAAACCTTTGTATGGATTATCTTCAAATTTAATATGCACGCACCATTGCTCTGGATTGTCATAATATCCCCAATATTCATTGTGTTGGTTATTGATAGACATCCTAAAAGATGGTTCTGTATTCTCTATATTGTAGTCTGTTATCACCTCGTTCATTGGCGTCGGTTGAATTTCAAATACTGTTATCCTAAAATCTCTAACGTTGCACCCTCCACCTTTCGCAGTCGTCCCAGCACCTGCTCGGCCCGTGAGTTTCTGACCGAGATAGTCATAGAGCAGAGATTGTCGAATATCTGCTCCTCAATCTTGGGCTGCTCCTCCTTGATGATACGCATTACATCGTTCATCGCAATATACGAGAAATCTATCTTTGCCCGCGTATCCACCGTGCGTTCTACCACTTTGGCGACCTCGATAACGGCTGCGGCAGACTCCTTGTATGCGGCTATAAGCCCCGGAACACCCAGTTTTGTGCCACCAAAGTAACGCACCACGACAATCAGACAGTTAGTAATCTCATTCGATAGCAACTGTCCCAAGATAGGCTTGCCTGCGGTGCTTGACGGCTCGCCGTCGTCGTTGGCACGGAACTTCTCTCCAAAGGGACCCAGACGCCATGCGTAGCAGTGATGTGTGGCATCGTAGTACTGTTTGCGAAGCGGTTCGAGACGTGCGGCAATCTCCTCCTCACTCTCAACGTGATAGGCGAAACAGAGGAACTTGCTGCTCTTCTCCTTGAAGATGGCTTCGGCCTCACCCTCGATGGTGAGATAGCTATCTCGTATGCTGTCGTTTATGCTCTCCACGATGCAGGATCTGTTATCTTACTTTCTTGAAAATGCGATCCCAGCGGATGTTCTGCGGGAAGGATTTTTCGGCATCTCGCGAGAACCAGATGAATGAGGCCTTGCCTACGATGTGATCCTCGGGAACGAAGCCCCAATAGCGTGAGTCGGCAGAGTTGTGTCGGTTGTCACCCATCATCCAGTAGTAGTCCATCTTGAAGGTGTAGGTCGTGGCCTTCTCGCCGTTGATATAGATGTCGTTACCCTCCACTCGCAGATCATTCTCCTCATAGACATCGATAATGCGTTCATAGAGAGGCAGATTCTCTGTTGTAAGGGATATGGTAACACCCTTCTGCGGTATCCACAGCGGACCGAAGTTATCGGCTGTCCAAGGATAGTTCTCGCTATAAGGGAAAGCCTGTTCCATAGCACGATATGGCGTTACGCTTATCACACTTGACATCTTGCCAAGTTCGGCCACCATACTCTCGGTCAATGGCATAAAATAGTGGTTGCCGTTTGATGACAGTTCGCTGATACCGAGATTCTGCAAGGCATACGACGAAAGAGGTGACGATGTGCGTACCGTATAACATAACTGCGATTCTGGCAGACCGGCCTGCTTCTCTCCATTGACATACAGCTGTGCATCAACGATGCGGATGCTATCTCCAGCCACAGCCACGCAACGCTTGATGTAATTCTCTCGCTTATCTACGGGACGAGAGATGATTGTATGGTTCTCTTCCAACAACTTGCGGCCACGTTCCTTTCCATACTGGCGTTGGTAGTCACGCAAAACGTCGTAATATGTTATGGCCTGATTCTCCATCAGCACGGTGTCACCCGCAGGGAAATTGAATACAACAGCGTCATTACGTTCTATCTTGCGAAGTCCTTTCAGTCGGTGATAAGGCCATTTGATAGCCTCCGAGAATGACTTTTTTGTCTGCGAGAATGGCATCGTGTGATGCACAAAGGGGAACGACAGGGGCGTGTTGGGCATCTGCGGGCCGTAAGTTACCTTGCTCACATGGAGATAGTCCCCCACCAGTAGCGACTTCTCCATTGATGAAGAAGGGATGACATAAATCTGGAAAATAAAGATGTGTATAACTGTCGCCATAACCGTTGCAAAGATTATAGCATTAATCCACTCATAGATGCTGTTGTATAGTTTGCTACGCTTGCACAGCTCCTCGTTTTTGCTGCCAATGAAGCGGT
>JAFNXQ010000028.1 GCA_017383445.1 Alistipes sp. | reverse complement strand
TGAAGACTGGCGAGGGCAACTTGTTGGAGCTCGCAGTGGAGGCTGCAAAGGTTCGCGCAACATTGGGCGAGATCTCAGATGCTTGCGAGGTTGTTGTAGGTCGCTACAAGGCTGTTATTCGTTCAATTAGCGGAGTATATTCATCAGGTATGAAGCAGGATTCAGAGTTTGAGAAGGCAAAGGCTTTGTGTGCCGAGTTTGCCAAGAAGGAGGGTCGTCAGCCCCGTATTATGATTGCCAAGTTGGGCCAGGACGGTCACGACCGTGGTGCGAAGGTTGTTGCTACGGGTTATGCCGATGTTGGTTTCGACGTTGATATGGGTCCCTTGTTCCAGACTCCCGAGGAGGCAGCAAAGCAGGCTGTGGAGAACGACGTACATATCGTAGGTGTATCTTCATTGGCTGCGGGTCACCTCACTTTGGTTCCGCAGATTATTGCCGAGTTGAAGAAGCTGGGTCGCGAGGATATCATTGTTGTTGTGGGTGGTGTAATCCCCGCACAGGACTACGATGAGTTGTATCGTGATGGTGCTGCTGCAATCTTCGGTCCTGGTACTCCTATCGCGAAGGCTTGTATCAAGATGTTGGAGATGTTGATGGAGGAGTAATCCGAAGTTAGCTAATTTATATTGAAAGCCGTCGGTTTTGCCGACGGCTTTTTTGTTGTTTTTTTTGCTCTGTTTTTGGTTTAATTTTACGTGCTAAAACAGCTGCTGTTTTGCTATATTTATGAGTGAGGGCAGGGTGTTTTTGTTGTATTGGAATAATGGTTGAAACTTGGTTTATATGGTGTAATTTTGTAATTATTTTGTTTTTGGCGGAAAATTGCAATTTTGGAGTTGAAATATGCTCTTTGACGGAAATATTCGCTGCTTAAATCGAAAATATGGGTAAAAATTGATGTGATTTGCCGAAAAATAGATATAAAAATGCTGAAATAGCCTAAAAAGTTGTACTTTTGCAAAAGCGTTAAGTTTTTGCTGATAGTGAATTTTATTATTGGCAAAACTGAGTGCTTCAAAGAGAAAAGAATCTTATACCCACAGAAGAGACTATGTTGAGATTTAGAATGGTCGAAGCGGCCCTCAATCACAAGGCCGTTGATGTCAAAGCTCCGAGTACGCGTCCATCGGATTATTTCGGTGAGAAGGTCTTTGGCCGCAATGTTATGCGTAAGTATCTCGATAAGCCCACTTATGAGGCTTTGGTCAATACAATGGACAATGGCACGCCTCTCTCGTTGGAGCTGGCCGATAGCGTAGCTGCCGGTATGCGACAATGGGCTTTGGATAATGGTGCAGACCACTATACTCACTGGTTTCAGCCGCTGACGGGCGGTACGGCCGAGAAGCACGATTCGTTCTCGGACCCCGACGGCAAGGGTTTGGTTATAGAGTCATTCTCCGGGAAGGTGCTGGCACAGCAGGAGCCTGATGCTTCTTCGTTCCCCAATGGAGGTATCCGTAACACATTTGAGGCTCGTGGTTATTCGGCTTGGGATCCGACCTCGCCGGCCTTTATTGTCGATACTACACTTTGTATTCCGACCGTCTTTATTGCCTATACGGGTGAGGCTCTCGATTATAAGGTGCCCCTGCTGCGTTCCATAGCTGCTGTGGATAAGGCGGCAACGGAGGTGTGTCACTTCTTTGACAAGAATGTTAATAGTGTGCATACGTATCTCGGCTGGGAACAGGAGTTTTTCCTGCTCGACGAGAGCCTTTGGGCGGCACGCCCCGACCTTGTATTGACGGGTCGTACGCTTATGGGCCACGAGTCGGCGAAGAATCAGCAGTTGGAGGATCACTATTTCGGAGCTATCCCGCAGCGTGTGATGAACTTTATGCGAGAGCTGGAGTATGAGAGCCTGAAACTTGGAATACCTTTGAAGACCCGCCATAACGAGGTAGCTCCCAATCAGTTTGAGGTGGCTCCAGTCTATGAGGAGGCCAATCTTGCTAATGACCATAATCAGCTTCTGATGACCATTATGGATAAGATTGCCCGCCGACATAACTTCCGCGTGTTGTTGCACGAGAAGCCTTTCAAGGGTATAAACGGTTCGGGTAAGCATAATAACTGGTCGCTGGGAACCGACACGGGTGTGAATCTGTTCAGCCCGGGTAAGACTCCATCGGAGAATTTGCAGTTTATAACCTTCCTTGTGAATGTTATGGCTGCGGTGTATAGACATAATGGCTTGTTGAAAGCCTCGATTATGAGTGCTACGAATGCTCATCGTCTGGGAGCTAATGAGGCCCCGCCGGCAATCATATCTACATTCCTCGGTTCGCAGCTCTCGTCGGTGCTGGAGAAGTTGGAGAGCAGCAAGAGTGACGATGTTATCCGTTTTGACGCCAAGAGTGTGTTGAAGATGAGTGGTGTGGCACAGATACCATCCATTCTGCTGGATAATACCGACAGAAACCGTACATCGCCGTTTGCTTTTACGGGTAATCGCTTTGAATTCCGTGCCGTAGGCTCGTCGGATAACTGTGCTGAGGCAATCATTACCATTAATTCAGTTGTAGCCGAGCAGCTTGTGCAGTTCAAGAGTGATGTGGATATGGTAATGGCAAAGGGCGTGAAGAAAGAGAGGGCGATTTATGAAACATTGAAGAAGTTGATTAAATATTGCCGTGCGATACACTTTGACGGAAATGGCTACTCCGATGAGTGGAAGGCTGAGGCTTTGCGTCGCGGTCTGGACTGCGAAACTTCGGCTCCGCTGATGTTTGACCGCTTCCTCGATAAAAAGAGTGAGAAGATGTTTGCTCTGGCAGGGGTGTATAACAAGACCGAGCTGGAGGCCCGTACCGAGGTCAAGTGGGAGACCTATACCAAGAAGATTCAGATTGAGGCCCGCGTGTTGGGCGATATCACCATAAGCAATATTCTCCCCGTAGCGTCAAAATACGAGGCAGTGTTGCTGGACAAGGCCTTTAAGATGAAGGAGCTCGGCCTGAATTATGATAGCGATGTTGCCCTATTGCGGGATATACAGTCGCGTGTGGCGACATTGCAACGCCTCGTGGCCGATATGATTGAGGCTCGTAAGGTGGCAAACCGCATAGAGGACCAGCGAGAGAAAGCTATAAAGTACCACGATACAGTGGCAATCTATTTCGACGAGATTCGTTCGCATATCGATAGAATGGAAGAGGTTATTGACGATGAGCTGTGGCCGTTGCCCAAATACCGTGAGCTGATGTTTATCCGATAATGGCTGCGATATGACAGGTTGCGAGGTTGGAGAAGAGAGATTTTCTAACCTCGCTGTTTTTTGGGCAGGGTGGGGTAGATTAAATATTCAAAAATTTGAATAATGAATTTTGCATTTTGAATTAACTGTTGTATCTTTGTCGCCGAAAACAAATGTGGAAGGATTTGGACTGCTTGCAACCACAATAAAAATGCTAAACCAGCAGAGTATATACGACAGTCAATCTTCCATACGTTTAATTGTTTAACACGAAAAACTATTAAAGTATGGCTTTTTTATTTACATCAGAGTCTGTATCGGAGGGACATCCCGATAAGGTGGCCGATCAGATTTCAGACGCAATCCTTGACGAGTTCCTTCGTCACGATTCTCAATCAAAGGTAGCTTGCGAGACACTTTGTACAACAGGTCTTGTTGTGGTGTCAGGTGAGGTTAAGTCAAATGCCTATGTCGATATCCAGGGCGTGGCACGCCGTGTGATTGATAAAATCGGCTATAATCGTAGCGAATATCAGTTTGATGCTGCTTCGTGTGGCGTGTTGTCGGCTATTCACGAGCAGTCTTCGGATATCAATCAGGGTGTGGAACGCGAAGAGGTTGAGGAGCAGGGTGCCGGCGATCAGGGTATTATGTTCGGATATGCTTGCAGCGAGACTCGTGAGTATATGCCCGCAACGCTGATTCTCTCGCACGTTATATTAAAGGAGCTGGCTGTTATCCGTCGTGAGGGCGATGTGATGACCTACCTGCGCCCCGATGCCAAGAGCCAGGTGACCATTGAGTACGACTCTGCTACGGGCAAGCCTATCAGAGTTCATACCATTGTCGTATCTACACAGCACGACGAGTTTATTAAGTCAACCGATAGCCGTTCGGAGAAGGAGGCGGAGAAGATGATGCAGGATATGATTCGTAACGATGTGCGTACGATCCTTATCCCTCGCGTCAAGGCTCGTTTGGAGAGAGCCGGTGACCGCTTGGCTGAGCTGATTGGCGATGAGTATATCCTGCATGTCAATCCTACGGGCAAGTTCGTTATCGGAGGCCCTCATGGTGATACAGGTCTTACGGGCCGAAAGATTATCGTTGATACATACGGCGGACGCGGAGCTCACGGTGGTGGAGCTTTCTCTGGTAAGGACTCTTCAAAGGTGGACCGTTCGGCGGCCTATGCCGCTCGCCATATCGCGAAGAATATGGTTGCAGCGGGCGTTGCTGACCAGATGCTCGTTCAGTTGAGCTATGCAATCGGTATTGCACAACCCTTGTCTATATATGTAGATACTTACGGCTCACAGCGTCCTGCGGCTTTGCAGGGTATGACCGATGGCGAGATTGCAGAGCGTATTGGTAAGCTCTTTGATTTGCGTCCTGCCTCTATTGTCAAGCGTTTTGGTTTGAAGAATCCGATCTTTGAAGCTACGGCATCTTACGGTCACTTCGGAAATCGTCCTTACACGAAAGTGGAAAAGGTTTGGGAAGATGGCAAAGAGGTTGAGAAGGAGATTGAGTTCTTCGGCTGGGAGAGGCTCGATGCTGTTGATGAAATCAAACGAGAGTTCGGTTTGTAAAAAATGGGCAATCGCAAAAGCGGTTGCCCATTTTTTTTGTTCTATCGGACGGCGTTTGGCTGCTGAATATTAGCCTCTTGTTTTGAGAGTTATCAAAAAAATAGAGGTTTATTAAAAATATATATTAAATATATAGTGTGCCTCGCAGCTCGGTTTGGGGTGTGTCGGATATTGTAAGAATAATTTTTCAACTAGTTATTAACATTTTTATCAACATAATTGTTAATATCTTTTTTTGCTGTAAATACGTCGTTTGCAACCTGTTAGGAGAGTAGGCCAGAACGATGTCAGAGTTTGAGGTGTGTTTTGTTGTGAAAATTGGCGTAATTTTTCACAAAAAGATGCCGGTTTTTCCTCTGAAATCGTTGTTTTTTTTGCTTGTTTTTCGGTAATTTTGTCTTGATATTGGTGTGCGACGAGTGAAAAAACTCAAAAAAAAATACTAGAAAATGTTGCGGATACAAATATTTATTAATATATTTGCACCACGTGTGTAGTATATAAACCGCAACAGAACGTACTCTGAGAGGGGTTACGGGTGAGTGGTTATAGAGCGTAATATATTGATTATTAGAGAGTAATAAGAGCCATTTTGAGGTGTGTACGTTGATTCGTACTCGCCGCATTGTTGGTTTAATATAGTTTCCGACGGACGGATTTTTCTCGAAAAAACAATAGCAAACGCAAAAAGCATGCAAAAAAGTTAGGGAATAAACAGGATTAATAACCAAACATAAACATACAAATTTATGACAAAAAAAATTACACTTCTTTTCGTTGCATTGTGCTGCAGCATTAGCTTGTTCGCACAGGGCGCTGAGGGCGATGTTAAGTATCGTCAGCAGAGCAAAACGGACGAGACTGTTGAGTTCCGTCCACACTGGGATTTGCAACTCCAGGGGGGAGCTGCTTATACATTGAGCGAGTCGTCTTCTCTTGCTGACTTCTTGTCTCCGGCAGCGTACTTGTCAACTACATATAAGTTCCACCCTGCTATGGGTGTTCGCTTCGGTGTAGGTGGCTGGCAGGCAAAGGGCATAGTTCTCATCCCTAACGAGATTTACAAGTTTAATTTCGTTCAGGCACATGCAGACTATAAGCTCGACCTTAACTCATTGTTCGGTGGCTTCAACCATCGTCGTGTTTGCAGCGTGTATGTATTTGCTGGTATCGGTTACAACTACGCATTCAACAACGATGAGGCTGTTGCACTTCAGGCACGTCACAAGGGTTTCTCTTGCCCATCTTGTGGCTATGGTCACGAGGGTAGTGCTCACTTGGAGTATTTGTGGGAGCCTTCAAGATCTTCATTTGTAGGTCGTGCTGGTTTGGGTTTGGATTTCCGTGTAAGCGACTACGTTTCTCTTAATTTGGAGGGTAACGCAAATGCGCTTTCAGACCACTTTAACTCAAAGCGTGCTTCTCATTTTGACTGGCAGTTCAACTTGCTCGCAGGTGTTTCAATCCGTTTCGGTAAGAACCACCAGCCCTCACAGGCTTACGCTGACCGCGTAGCTGCTGAGGAGGCTGCTCGTTTGGCTGCTGAGCGTTTGGCTGCTGAGAAGGCTGCTGCCGAGAAGGCTGAGGCTGAGCGTCTGGCTGCTGAGAAGGCTGCTGCCGCTGAGCGTGAGGCAAAGGCAAAGGCTGCAAGAGAACTTGCTGAGATGAAGCGTATTAACGAGCGTAATGCAAACATTGCTGCTCACTCAAACAAGGTATATTTCACTATCGGTTCTGCAAAGATTCGCGAGGTTGAGGCTGAGAAGGTTAAGGCTCTTATCGAGTTCCTTACAGCTAATCCTGACTATCGTGTAGCTGTTGTAGGTTACGCTGATAAGTTCACAGGTAGTGCTAATACTAATATGGCTCTTTCTGAGAAGCGTGCTGCTGCCGTTAAGAAGCAGCTTATCGAGGCTGGTATCGCAGAGAACCGTATCGATAGCGATTACAAGGGTGAGACTGGTAACTTCGGTGAGAAGCCAGCTGACAACCGTGTAGTAATCTGCACATTGGAGTAGAAATGTAAAGTTGGATAATAAGCAACTGGCATATTATATTTAATTTTTAACTTTTATTAATTACAAATTTATGAAGTACTTATCTAAATTGTTGAGCGTACTCTTGATGGGAGTTATGCTCTACTCTACCGGATGTGCTGATTACGACGAGGACATTACGGCCTTGAGCGACAAAATTGATCAGCTCATTAGTGGTGAGATCCAGCCTTTGAAGGCTGATTTGGCTAAGGTTAAGACTGATCTTGAGGCTGCTATCGCAGCTGCCAAGGCAGAGCTCAAGGACGTCCACGAGAAGGATGTTAAGGCTTTGCAGGAGGCAGATGCAGCTCTTGATGCAAAGCTTGCTACAGCCAATGAGAAGATCCTTGCTTTGGAGGGCGACATCACAGCTTTGAAGGCAGAGGACAAGAAACTTGGCGACAAGTTGTCTGCTTTGGAGGGCAAGATGACTGAGGCTGAGAAGGCTATCGACGAGGCAAACAAGGCTATCGACGAGGTTGAGAAGCGTGCTGATGCACTCGAGGCTGCTGACAAGGCTTTCGCTGAGGAGTTGAAGACTATCAAGGCTGACATCAAGAAGCTTAACGAGGATTTGTCAAAGGCTATTGAGAACTTGCAGAAGCAGATCACAGAGAACACTGACGGTTTGGCTACCCTGGATGAGACTGTTAAGGGCATTAGCACTAAGGTTGGTGAGCACTTGGCTGCTTACGCTAAGTTTGAGGCTGCAACCAACTCTAAGATTGCTGCTATCGAGGGTCAGATCAAGAACATCAATGATGCTATTGAGACTATCGACGGTACATTGGAGGATTTGCAGAAGCAGATCGACGATAACGACACTGACATCAAGGACATCTACACTCAGATCGACCTTCTTGTTAAGGCTGATGCTGCGATGAACAAGGCTATCGGTACTTTGCAGACAGACCTTTCTACTTTGAAGGCTAACTTGAAGACTGAGTTGGAGAAGGCTTTCGGTGATGTTTACGCTGAAATCGATGCTGTTGATGCTGACCTCTCTAAGTTCAAGAGAGATATGAAGGCTGAGCTCACCGGTGCTGCATTGGCTATGGATAAGCTCCAGAAGGCTTTGGAGGCTGAGAAGACTAACCGTATCGCAAAGGACAATCAGTTGTCTTCATCTTTGGAGAACCTTCAGAAGGAGTTGAAGGATCAGGTTGACGCTTTGAATCTCCGTGCTGATGCTATTGAGAAGGCTTACAAGGCAGCTGATGAGCAGTTGCAGAAGAACCTCGACGCTGCTGTTAAGACTTTGAACGACGCTATCGCTAAGGCTATCGACGAGTCAAAGGCTTACACTGACGAGGAGATTAAGAACTTGAAGGCACAGCTTACTGACCAGCACAAGAAGGATATTCAGGCTGTTGCAGATCGTATGAACGATGTTCGCAACGAGCTCGTTGCTGAGTTCGAGAAGGTTCGCGAGGAGATGGCTGCTATGTACGCTGATCTTAACAAGGCTATCAACTGCTTGAACAAGTCTGTTGAGGAGATCAAGGCTGACATCGCTGCTATTTTGGACCGTGTTCAGAGCGTAGTTTACGTTCCTAAGTACTCTGACGGTAAGGCTACTATCGAGTGGGCTGCTATTGAGTCATATTCTGATACTCAGGAGTTTGCTTGTACAGTTATCGAGGGTACTTCACACATCGACTATCAGGTTTATCCTGCTGAGTGTGCTGCTGCTTTGGCTGAGGCTTGGAACAACGCAGACGAGGATCTCAAGTCATTCCTTACTTTCGATTGGACTGGTGTAACAGTTCGTTCAGAGGAGACTTCATTCGAGATCGTTGCTGTTGAGGCTGATGAGGAGGGTGTTCTCCACATCGACTTCCAGGCTCGTGGTCTTGCTGATGAGTTCTATACTGCTGGCCATCCTGGTTCACAGGGTTACAGCATCTCATTGGTTATCGCTAACGAGAACGCTAACTTGTCAAGCTGCTACACTAACCTTGTAGCTAACACTGAGTATTTGAGCATTACTCCCGGTTTGTTCTATGTGGAGAATGGTGATCCAGAAGCTGCTCCCGAGTGGATCGACCACTCTCAGGTTGACTTGACTATCCCTTACACTGACAAGTCTGTTTACAAGTTGATGGAGGGTCTTGAGTTGCTTTATGTTGACGCTGATGGTGAGTACTACAAGTGGTATGATCTTGCTGATGAGGGTTATGAGGTTGAGCGTCCTGACTTTATGTACAAGGGTGCTTACGAGCCCGACGAGGAAGCTCGTGCATACTTCTGCTATTTCGTAGCTCTTTCAAACGGTATGTTTGAGGTTAACTTGCCTAATGCAACTGTTGGTGAGGAGTCTGCTGAGGGTAAGTTCTTGTTGGAGGCTGCTAACGGTAATTTGCAGTTGACTAACGACTTCAACTTCGTTCCTCGCGTAAATCTTACTGAGGAGGCTACTTCTGAGTCAGTAGGTTCTATTTTGGGTGCTACTGTTCGTTACTTGGCTTCTGGCGTTGAGCTTAACACTGGTATGGTAGTTAAGATCGGTAAGGCTATCGGTGAGGCTGCTGGTACAGCTGCTGACGTTAAGTGGACTTATGAGAGACACGCTGTTGTTGATGAGAATATACTCAAGCAGACTGATGTAAATATGCCTTACAGCGCTTATGACATTGAGGTTACTATCGACGAGGAGAACTCTGAGTTGCATGACTTCGCTGGTAAGTACAATGAGTTCATCGATTCAGCTGTTAAGGCTACTGTTGCCGAGGTTGCTGAGGATGGCACTGAGACTGAGGTTACTGGCGTAGATGCTACTTTGACTGCTGATGCTGAGAACAACGTAACTCTTGACCTCGAGAATTTGTCTTGGGATAAGACTTACAAGCTTACATTCGTTTACGAGTTGGAGTCAATTGATATCACTGTTGAGATCTTGGTTAACACTCTTAATCGTAACCGTGAGAAGGTAACTTTGAACGCTGATGATGAGGTTGTACTTTACAAGAATATCAAGTTTGCTGCTGAGAAGCGTGCTGAGGGTGATGAGACTGCTCCTGCTGATATGATTATTGATGTTTACACTGACATCGCATCTCGCTTGAACGGTATCTATCCTGAGGCTGATGTTTACAACGAGGATGTATTCGTAACTAAGCCTGCTTTCGCTGAGACATCTACTATCACTGTTTGGGGCTTCGGTTCTGAGAATGAGGCAGGTGACGTTACTAAGACTATCGAGGAGTCTTGGAAGACTAACTTCGTACTCGATGGTGGTGTACTTGAGGCTTATGTTGGCTTCGCTTACTCATCATTCGACTTCGCAGTTGAGAAGGCTAAGTATGTTAAGAATATCACTTTGTGGTATGGTCAGGAGATCGAGTTGGTTTACGACGTAACATTCACCGTTCCTACTAACTACGACTTCAAGCACAATGACCTCTGGGTATATGACACTAATGGTTACTTCTCACAGGTTAAGCCACGTTACCGCGGTTTGACAGCTTCTCGCTACGAGGTTGATACAAACACTCGTCTGTTGTATGACTTCTCTGTAGAGGATGTTGATATGGACACTGCATTTGACGTTGTTGATACAGCGGCTGATGCTGATGAGCCTTTGACTGATGAGCAGCTTGCAGAGCTTGGCATCACTACTAAGTTCTTCTTCGTTGAGGAGCCTGAGGATGATAACATCGAGTTCGTTCCGGGTACTAACGCAATCGCTTACAATGGTAAGGATAATTCAGTTCACGTTGCTGGTAAGTTGATGATGTCTCACTCTAACGGTGCTTCATTCGAGTTGCCTACTTCATTCGACGAGGGTGGTATCTATGCTGGTTACATCGTTAAGAAGTTCAATCCTCTTTGCGACTTGTCAATCAATCCTAATGCACCTAAGAAGATCGAGGTAACTGAGGCTAAGGTTTACACTGTTAAGGCTATTGACTACTTCGACTTGTTCGAGAGCCGTGATGGTTCAGGTACTCCTTATGTATGGGCTGATGGCTTCAAGGTTAACTTGATCGACCATGAGACTAAGACTTGGATGATTGGTAATGGTAAGCCTTCTTCTGTTGAGACTTCTAACGGTTGGTACAACACTAGAAATCGTGAGCAGGTTTACAAGATGACTTCTGAGTTCTCTTTGGGTGCTGAGATTCCTGCACAGTACAAGAACAACATTACTTGGATTCCTGAGGAGGGTATCATCTCATTCGATGCTTCTAAGAATATTGAGCTTACTAAGGATGTTGTCATCCCAGTTAAGTTGTCAGTAGATCTTCCATGGGCATACACTGAGAAGACAGTTGAGATTACTTTCGGCCCTAAGGCTGGTACAGTAGTTACTCCTGAGGAGACTCCTGCTGAGTAATTAAAAGATTGGTTGAGTGCGGTGGGCTCGCCTGCCGCACAACAACCTCTCTAAAACTTATACGGAGATTGAGTTTAATCTCCGACGCACTGATAAAAAGAAACAGCTAGCAAAAAGATGGGTAATTAAATTAAAGGGTTAAATTTTATGCTAGTCGGCGTGTCGCTTCCCCCGCGACACGCCTCTTTTTTATATATACCCCTACCACGTCATTCCACATCACACGCACAATAAATGGCACTCATATTGCGTTATTATGGCAGAAATAAATGATTTTCGCCTATGATGAATGATTGCCTACTGAAATTTTAACATTAAAACTGTGTAATATGAGAAAGACGGCATTTATAGTTCTTGGTACGGCTGTGGTTGCGGCCGTAGCGGGTGGCCTATCCGCAATAGGCGTAAGCAAATACTTGCAAGGCTCTGTGGCAGAGCCCATTGTAACAACAACGGCGTGGAGTGATGCAATGCCCACAGCCGGAAACCACTTCACGGCATACGAAGCCGACCAGTATCCCGACCTCACATACGCCGCGGAGAACGCAGTGAAGGCGGTGGTGAACATCGAGGCGATACGCGAGGTGGCGGTGGGAGGTCGTTCATACGGCTTTGACCCGTTCTACGAATTTTTCGGCATTCCCTATGGCGGTGGGCGTTCGTATGGCGAGCCACAGACACGTGAGCAGCGTGCAGGAGGCTCGGGGGTGATAATCTCGGAGGATGGTTACATCGTGACGAACAATCACGTCATCGAGGAGGCGACAAAGCTGAAAGTGAAGCTCAACGATGGCCGCACGTTTGATGCGGAGCTGATAGGTACCGACCCAACGACCGACGTGGCACTTATCAAGGTGGATGCCAAGGACTTACCGACAATACCGTTCGGTAATTCCGATGCGTTGCGTCTGGGCGAGTGGGTGTTGGCGATAGGCTCGCCATTCGACCTGCAATCGACAATCACGGCGGGAATCGTCTCGGCGAAGGCTCGTCAGCTGGGCGTGATACCCGATGAGCTGCGTGTGGAGTCGTTCATTCAGACCGATGCGGCGGTAAACCCCGGTAACTCGGGCGGTGCGTTGGTGAATACGCGTGGCGAGTTGGTGGGTATAAATACCGTAATCAAGTCATCTACGGGTAGTTACATCGGCTATTCGTTTGCTGTGCCCGAGACAATCGTGCGTAAAGTGGTAGTCGATTTGAAGGAGTACGGCGTGGTGCAGCGTGCTATGCTGGGCGTGCGTTACAGAGTGATTGACGACCAGTTTATCGAGGAGCTGGGCGAGGAACTCGACATCAAGAAGCCGGGAGGCCTCTATGTGAATGAGGTTGTCGAGGGCTCGGCGGCCGAGGAGGCAGGTCTGCGTAAGGGCGACATAATCACGGCGATAGATGGCGTGAAGACCAATGACGCATCATCGCTGATGGAGAAGATTGCACGTCACCGTCCGGGCGACAAGGTGGCGATAGACTATTTGCGTAACGGAACGAAGAAGGAGGCTGTTGTCGTGCTGCGTAACAAGGTGGGCAAGAGTGAGCCTGTGACGCGTGAGATGAAGGATTTTGCCGAGATTCTGGGTGGAAAATTTGCTGATGCGAGCAAGGCGTTGTGCGACGAGCTGGAGATTCGTGGCGGCGTGCAGGTGGTGAGCATCAAGAAGGATGGCCTGCTGGGCCGTTCGGGCATACGCGAGGGCTTTGTGATAACCTACATCAACGACCGCCCCGTGACATCGGTGTCGGCATTACAGCGTATGAGTGAGAGGATACAGACCATTGACGGCATATATCCCAATGGCAAAGCCGTCCGCTATGTGATTGTGGAATAGACTATTATGCAAATTAAGAAGGCTACCTTTGCGGGTAGCCTTTTTTTTGTTATGCTGTTGCTCTACTTCTCAATTACGCCCGAGCCGGCAAGGATATCTCCGTCGTACCACGCTGCAAACTGACCCGCAGCAATGCCTCGCTGTGGCTCGTCAAAGAGGATGTAGAGCCCATCTTCACGTTGCAGTAGCGTAGCCTTCTGCAATGGCTGGCGGTAGCGTATGCGTACATCGTAGCGGCGTTTCTCGCCCACCTGCATAGCCTCCGACGGCTCTACCAAATGTATCTCGTCGGGAAGAATGTGCAGGGCACGACGATACAGGCCGGGGTGCGAGTCGCCCTCGCCTACGTATATCACGTTTTGCTCCACATCGGTTGCGATGATGAAGAGTGACTCCTTGCGTCCGCCAATGCCCAGACCCTTGCGTTGGCCGATGGTGTAGAAGTGGGCTCCCTTGTGAGTGCCTATCTTTTTGCCATCACGTACGGTGTAGCGGAACGGTTGTGAAAGAAGTTCTATATCGTCCTGATTATCAGTTCGGTTATAACCTCGCCACGAAGGTAGTATCTCGTGGATATTTCCCTCTTTGGCCGATAGCTTTTGTTGCAGAAAAACGGGTAGATCGACCTTCCCGACAAAGCAGATGCCCTGCGAATCTTTGCGTTTTGCCGTTGCGAGATGTTGCTCCTCGGCAATGCGTCTTACCTCGGGCTTGAGCATATCTCCGATAGGGAACAGGGCATAGCGAAGCTGCTCCTGCGTGAGCTGGCAAAGGAAATAACTCTGGTCCTTGTTGGGGTCGGAGCCTGCCAGCAGGCGATAGACGGTGTGTCCGTCAATTATCTCCTCCGTTTTACGGCAATAGTGACCCGTAGCGACATAGTCGGCACCGAGTTTCAGAGCCTCTTTGAGGAATACGTCGAACTTTATCTCGCGGTTACACAACACATCGGGATTGGGTGTGCGGCCCTTTTCGTACTCCGAGAACATATAATCCACAACGCGGTGGCGGTACTCTTCCGACAGATCGACAAACTTAAAGGGTATGTCCAGACGCTTGGCTACCAACTCGGCAAACAGCTGGTCGTCGTACCAGGGGCAATCACCCTCCAATGTACCTGTCGTGTCGTGCCAGTTACGCATAAAGAGGCCTATAACCTCGTGCCCCTGCTCTTTGAGCAGATAGGCTGCCACCGAGGAATCAACACCACCAGAAAGACCAACAACAACTTTTGCCATAGATAAATACGTATTACGGCAACAAATGTACAAATTATTGGTGCAAAAATCAAAAGAATCGTTTACAGATAAGCATAGTTTGGAATATTGACTTATAGAGTGTATCTTTGCCCCACTAAAACTGAGTTTGTCGCGGACTTAAAAAAAAGAGATTCAGAATGAAACAGGCTTATATATTTCCCGGTCAGGGCTCGCAGTTCTCGGGTATGGGAAAAGACTTATATGATAGTAGTGCAGAGGCGAGAGATATGTTCTTGAAAGCGAACGAAATACTCGGCTTCTCAATTACTGATGTTATGTTCGGAGGTTCCGCTGACGAATTGAAGCAGACGAAGGTTACGCAGCCGGCAGTGTTCCTCCATTCGGTGATTCTTGCAAAGGTGTTGGAGGTGAAGCCCGATGTCGTTGCGGGTCACTCGTTGGGTGAGTTTTCGGCATTGGTTGTGTCGGGTGCTTTGTCATTTGAGGATGGTTTGCGACTTGTCGCAAAGCGAGCTATGGCTATGCAGAAGTGTTGCGAGCAGATGCCCGGTGGTATGGCTGCCATTATCGGCGTGGATGATGCTTTGGTAGAGTCGGTATGTGCCGAGGTTGATGGCGTGGTTATAGCTGCCAACTACAACTGCCCCGGACAGCTGGTTATTTCGGGAGCTGACGAGGCTGTTGATGCAGCGTGCGAAAAGTTGAAGGCTGCCGGAGCACGTCGTGCCTTGCGTCTGCCCGTAGGTGGTGCATTCCATTCGCCATTGATGGAGGCTGCCCGCGTAGAATTGGAGCAGGCTATCTCGGAGGTGGAGTTCCATACGCCCGTATGCCCCGTATATCAGAATGTTGATGCCATGCCACAGACCGATGCAGAGGTTATCAAGCAGAATCTTATAGCACAGCTGACCTCGCCGGTGCGTTGGACACAGATTGTCCGTAATATGCTGACAGATGGTGTGACCGAATTCACAGAGCTTGGCCCGGGCAATGTCCTGCAGGGTCTGGTGAAGAAGGTCTCAGCAGATGCAGTTTGTGAGTCGAAGGCAACGATATAGCATTTTGCAGCGTCAGAATAATAGTAAGGTTCTCTTATCGAAAGATGGGAGAACCTTATTTTTTTTATAAAATTCATTAAATTAATTAAAAAGAGAGTTGTTGATACAAATAAAAGTTAGTATATTTGCAAAGGTTTATTAAAATAATTCAACATCTTGTTATGTCGTCACTTACCGAATTCTTCAACATCCAGCCCAGCGAAAGCATTAAGGGTATAACGCATAAGAACAACATTATCAAGCGAAATATTATCGCTTATATGGCTGTTAATGGCGAATGTACACTCTCTGAACTTACCAAGGAGTTGCATATCAGTGTGCCTACCATTACCAAGTTGGTGCAGGAACTCATTGACGAGAATATCGTGAATGATCTGGGTAAGGTGGAGACTCCGGGCGGTCGTCGTCCTAATGTCTTTGGCCTGGCAAATTCGGCAATATATTTTGCCGGAGTGAATGTTGCCCGCGACAATATGACCTATGTGATAACCGACTTGCAGAACAACATCATCAAGGAGGTTGTGGACAATACCTTCGAGTTGCAGAATCGTCCGCAGTGTCTGGAGAAGATTTGCAGCAACATTGAGGAGTTTATTGCTACTTGCGGTATCGACCGTGCCAAGATTCTTGGTCTGGGCGTATCTATCGTGGGTAGAGTGAATCCCGAAACGGGTCGCAGCTATATGTATTTCACCTCAAACGAGCAGTCGTTGCGTGATATTATTGAGGAGAGAGTGAAGATTCGCGTGCTGTTGGAGAATGATACCCGTGCCCGTTGCTATGCCGAGTATAATTGTGGTCGTTCGAAGGAGGAGAGTGATGTGATATATCTCCATCTGGGTCGAGGAGTGGCTATTGGTATTGTTATTGATGGTAAACTCTATTATGGCAAGAATGGCTTTGCGGGCGAGTTCGGTCATATCCCGTTCTTCGATAACGAGACGATATGTGCCTGCGGTAAGAAGGGTTGTTTGGAGACCGAGGTGTCGGGTATCGCTATCGAGGAGAAGATAATAAAGCTCATAAAGAGTGGCGTTAATACTATCCTGCGAGAGAAGTACGACAAGGGCGAGCAGATTCACATCAACGATATCATCGCTGCGGCGAAGAATGATGACAACCTCTCTATCGAACTTATCGAGGAGGTGGGCGAGAAGTTGGGTAAGGCAGTGGCGTTCCTTATCAATACGTTCAATCCCGAGACCGTTATCGTGGGTGGTAACCTGGCAGCTGCGGGCGACTATATTATGTTGCCGTTGAAGTCATCAACCAATAAGTATTCGTTGAACCTCGTGTATAAGGATACCAAATTCCGTCTCTCGAAGATGTCGGAGAATGCCAATGCGTGGGGTGCTGCAATGCTTATCCACAACAAGATTATAGGCCTTTAATCAGTAGCATAGAATGAATCTCACATCACGACTTTGCCGTCTGCGAGCTCTCGAAATGGAGGACTTGGAGGCAATGTATGGTTGGGAGAATGATGTAGATATGTGGCGAGTAAGCGGAACTACGGCTCCGTTTTCTCGCCACGTGCTTTCTCAACTGATTGAGGAGCAGCAGTTTGATATATACGCTACGCGTCAGCTGCGTCTGGTCGTAGAGATAGACTCCCCGGAGGGTTGCGAGGCTGTTGGTGCGGTTGATTTGTTTGAGTTTGATCCGCAGAATAGGCGTGCCGGCGTGGGTATTATGATTACGAAACCATACCGCCGACAAGGATTGGCAGCCGATGCCCTGCAAGCGGTGGAGAGATATGCCCGTGAGGTGCTGCATCTGCATCAGTTGTGGTGCAGTACAACGGCCGACAACGAGGCGAGTATTGCCCTCTTTCGTGGTGCCGGCTATGAGGAGTGTGGCCGCCGCCGAGAATGGATTCTGACACCACAAGGTACCCTTGATGAGGTAATGTGGCAGAAGATATTGTAAAAAAAGAGGTCTTAAACAGACCTCTTTTCTTATTATTTGGCATACGTTTAGAAACGATATACACAGCTCAAACCGAGATTGAACCAGCCATCTCGCCAGTCTTTGTTAATCGCAATAGCTGTGGGGCGGTAATCAACGGCAAGCGTGATAGGTGTCTTGTTGAACTTGATACCGAATACAACATTTCCGGTTACGCCGATGTTTAATCCCTCGCCTCGCTTACTTGTTTTGCAATAGCCTACGGCACCACCGACACCAGCGTGCAGAAACCAGTCACCTGCACTTGGAGTCCAGTCTGTCCAGTTGCAGCACTGCCAATCGTAGATACAACTTGCGTAGAGTCGGCCGTCAAATCCAAAAAGACCTACGTTGGTGCGTAGAGCATTGCCTGACTGAAAATAACGGTCATACTGAATCTCTGCACCATTACCAACATGCAGACCGAGTGCATTCTTCTGTGCAAATGCGGTAGTTGCAAACAAGCACATGAAAGCTAAAAGTAAAATTCTTTTCATAGGAGTTTAGTTTACATGGTTTATACAAAGCTAAACAAAATATAGTGATATTGCAAAAAAAATCAATCAACGCCTATTTTTTGAAAATGGATAGTACAACGAAAGGGTTTTATTCGTATATTTGTATCATTAAACAGCGAGAAGATGTTGCAGAACTGTCATACAATGCGTTGGTGGCGTTCATTGGTCATACTTGAACAATGAGCAGCAAGATGCATGTATGTGTTGTAAAGCAATAAGTTACTGATTTGAAAAGCCATTGTTCACTGCGAGGAACGATGGTTTTTCTGTTTAGGATGTGTAGCTTTCGTCTTTTGTGGTGAAAAATAAGTAAAAACGATATAGTTATGAAGAGAAAAAAGTTTATGCTTTCAGAGCAGGATATGCCCACAGCGTGGTATAATATCGTTGCCGATATGCCCAATAAGCCGCTGCCGGCGTTGGATCCTGTGACAAAACAACCGGTTACATTTGAATCAATGTGCCGCATCTTCGGCGAGGAACTGGTGCGACAGGAGTTGTCGGAGGAGAGATTTATCGAGATTCCCGACGAGGTTCAGGAGTTGTATAAGATATGGCGTCCTACGCCTGTTGTGCGTGCCTATGGCCTGGAGAAGATGCTGGATACTCCTGCGAAGATATATTTCAAGAACGAAGGTACATCTCCCGCAGGCTCGCATAAGCCCAATACCGCCATTCCGCAGGCCTACTACAATGCCAAGCAGGGCATAAAGTATCTGGCTACGGAGACAGGTGGCGGACAGTGGGGTAGTGCTATGGCTCTGGCGTGCCAATATTTCAATATCGACCTGCGTGTCTATATGGTTAAGGTGAGCTGTCAGCAGAAACCTTACCGCAAATTGTTGATGAATGCGTGGGGTGCAAATGTTATCCCCTCGCCAAGTGCAACGACCCGTTTTGGCCGCGAGGTGCTGGAACGCGACCCTGAGTGTTCGGGTAACCTGGGTATGGCTATCTCGGAGGCTGTTGAGGTGGCTTTGGAGCACGGTGAGGATACACGCTACTGCCTCGGTAGTGTTATGAATCACGTTTTGATGCACCAGACAATCATTGGCGAGGAGGCAATCCGCCAGATGGAGATGGCGGGCGATGATCCCGATATCGTTATCGGCTGCTTTGGTGGTGGCTCTAACTTTGCCGGTATCGGCTTCCCGTTTATTCGTCGTAATCTGATTGAAGGCAAGAAGACGCGTGTCATAGCCGTAGAGCCGGCCTCTTGTCCCAAGCTCACGCGAGGCGAGTTCCAGTACGACTTTGGCGATACGGCAGGTATGACGCCTATGATGCCTATGTACACGCTGGGACACACCTTCCAGCCGTCGGATATCCACGCCGGCGGTCTGCGATATCACGGTGCGGGTTCAATCGTGAGCCAGCTCTATAAGGATGGCCTTATGGAGGCACAGTCGGTGCCACAGCTGGAGACCTTTGCTGCGGGTATGATGTTTGCTAATAGCGAGGGTATTATCCCTGCTCCGGAGTCGTGTCATGCTATTGCCGTAGCGGTGCGTGAGGCGAAGAAGGCCAAGGAGGAGGGCAAGGAGAAGACCATTCTGTTCAACCTTTCGGGTAATGGAATGATTGACCTCTACGCCTTTGAGCAGTATTTCAACAATAAACTCGTGGATCACGAAGTGCCGGAGAGTGAGATTCGCCGTGCGGTAGATGCTTTGGACAAGATTATTAAGTAAGAGTATAAAACCCAAAGAAAACCTCCTTATAAGCAATAAGGAGGTTTTTTGTTATTCGGCATAGCAGTCTAATTATTTGAGTATTTCTTAATAAAGTTTGTTCCGCAGGTGGGGCAACTCCAACTGGGTGAGAACTCTGTGATAATGCAGCCTCCAAGGATGACTTCTCCGTTTCTTGCCTTCTCGCCCATCTCCTCAGTGGGGAAGCCATAGATGATAGGCAGGACCTTACCCTTGCAGACGGGACACTCTTCGGGTTGGGAATCAACAAGAATATCATTCTCCAAAGCGAGGAACTCCTCAATAAAGGCCAAAGCCCTGGTGTGCTTCTCCACGCAACGTGTGTGGCCTCCCTCCTTGCCACGTGCAAGGTTGTGTCGCAGGTCGTTGAGCTTGACATTCAGGGCAGTCTGATTGCCGGATTTGCAGATGCGTGCGACATACTCCATATAGGGCGTCTCCTTGTCGTGCGTCAGCAGACGCAGGGCATTGATGACCTCTGGTGAAAAACCCTCCTCCTCCAACTGTTCGAAGGAGTATTGCGTATCCTCCACCACGTCGTGCAGGAAACCGACAATGCGTTCCGTGTCGTTCTGTCCCATCATACCCACGGCCAGCGGGTGCAGAATAGTGGGGTTGCCATCGAGGTCGTAGTCGGCAGCGTGTGCTTTCGAGGCTATCGCTATCGCCTTGTCGATGTCGGAACGCGAGTCGTAATTCTTGTTCTTTACGGCACGATGCAGATAAAGAGATTTGTTGAGGCCGATGAAGTCACGCCACATAAGCTCCAGACGGTCGGCAGTCTCGCTATCAACCATCTCGCCGGAGTGACCACCTCGCCAGTTGATTGCCGGCAACTCTTTTTCCAGCTCCCTGGTGGAGATAATGGCCGTTCTGTTGGGGTGGAATACCGCCTCAAAGTCCATCTGCATATAATATACCTCGCGACCTTTGCCCGACCAGTCCTCGCCGAGCTCAGGGTTAGATGAGAAGCGACCCGCCGCAAAAATTCCTGTGTTACCCTCGCCAACACGTACCATAAAGAAACGGTCGCCCTTGCGAGCCTTCTGCCACTCGTGGACACTCCAGTCAAAATCGCCCCAATAGCCTACTGCCCAATCCTCCATATCGTAGTTGAGACGATCCATCGTATATGACGAAATGGCGGGATTCCACCTCAAAATAAAGGTGTTGTGTGAGTATTCGTGCTTCTTGTTAATCGATAGTTTGATGTCTAATTCCATAGTTGTCCTCCTGTTAGTTGGTTAAATACTTTCTTTAATTGGTTGCGTGTTCCTGCTTTCAGCTCCTGCTTTGTTCGGTAAGCGCGATTTTCTCCAGCCAACCCACCGCAAAGAGCCTTTTCCAGTTTCACACTGCAAAGATTCACCAATTCTGTGACAACTTGTGACACATTGAAAATTTTCTCAAAAAAATAATCGGAATTATATAGCCTCGAAAAATCAATAAATCATCCAGTCGTACAGCGGGGTGGAGGATAACTTTTTGATATGCAACAAAAAAAAGAGAAGAACTCTCGTTCTTCTCTTCTGTACCCCCTCAGGGGCTCGAACCCTGGACCCCAACATTAAGAGTGTCGTGCTCTACCAACTGAGCTAAAGAGGCATCAATTATTTGCTAATTGCGAGTGCAAATATAAGGCACTTTTTTATTCCGTGCAAGTTTTTTTTGATTTTTTTTCAAAAAATATTAAAAACCCCCGTCATTATTCCATTCTGAGCTGGCATCCGGGTAGATAATAGGGCGGTTTTGCTCCAATTCTTTCAGGCGGAGATAGCTCTCATAGAGGTTGATTCCGTTGGCTGACTCCTCTGCCAGGGAGTATGCTACGACGCACGCAAAGCCGCAGGTCGAATGCCACACAGCCTCCGAAAGCGAGAGGAAAGCCTCGCCCCACGCAGGGTTGTTGCTTTCGTTGCCGCCTATGCGACGCGACGAGCCGCTGGCAGAGGTGTTTATAGGCACCTGCATCACTACATACATACCCAGCGAGTCGCACATATTGTAGGCGTGCTGTGGCACAGCATACGATGAGAATTTCACTGCGTTATGGCCCTTCTGCTTGGCGGTGGCAATAGCCTCGGCGGTAATAGTTTGTGGGTTACATTCAGACTCCGACAGGGCTACAGCCTCGCCGTTTATCATCAGCTTGCCATCTTTCAACTCCGCACTGCGAAGTCCTACCCAATGCGACTGGAACTCCACCTTGCGACCCTCAATCTGCGTAGTCAGATTCAGACGATAACGCGTAGGCTTGTCGGCCGACCACATCTCGCTGCGAGGTATGCGGGTCATAAACTTGATAGTATCCTCGCCACGCATTTGCAGCGTGATGTCGCGATAGCCATAGGTCGCAACTGTTGTGTCGGCAGCGACCAGCTCGTAATGAATACGGGCCTTCTTGGCGTTGAGTGACTCGGTCTTGACAACGATACCCACCTCTACATTCGCCATCTCGCCGGTGGCGTCCAGAGTGGCATTATGCACAATATTTCGAACGCGTATTGTCGGCTGCGACATAACATATACCTCGCCCAGATATGCCTTGGTGGTGTCAGCATTGTGCAGACGCTGACTCCAATGGCTCTTGTATATGCGTATTGATATGGTATTGCTCTCCTCCTTTGATTTCTTAGTTATATTGAACTCTGTGGGTGTGAAGCCGTTGAATGTGCTGCCTGCGACCTTACCGTTGATAAGCACCTCGTAAGCACCCGAAGCACCCTCAACGTAGAGCAAAGCCTGTCGGCTGAGCCAGGTGAAGGGAACGATATAGCTTGCCGAGAAGATGAATGCCTCCTCGTCCTCGGTCTGCTGCCAATTGGTGATGGGGCGTAAATACAACGATGACACAGCCTCGGTGCCATATCTCTGGGCCAATTCATTGGTGTTGTAGGGAAGTGTCCGCATACGTGGCTGCTCGCAACCCTGTGAAATATTTTTAGGCAACGCCTGGGCTTGCGACGCATTTATTGCAACTAAAAAGAGAACTATCGTTAAAAGAAATCGTTTCATATCGGTAAAATTCATATATTTGTAATGCCCAAAGTTAAGAAAAAATTTATTCATACGATGAATTTGTTGCCGAAACTCAATTTCCCGCCTATAAAATTAAGGGCACGAGAGCATAACGGGCGTACCGAGGTGTTTGATTCGGTGCGAGGTTTCTATGTTGTGCTTACGCCCGAGGAGTGGGTGCGACGACATCTTGTCGAGTATCTTATGTCGCATTGCGGCGTTCCCCGTCTGTCGATAGTCGAGGAGTATCCCGTTGAGGTCAATTCAATGGCACAGCGGGCCGATGTGGTGGTGCTGGATAGTGAGGCACGACCGCTTATCCTCGTAGAGTGCAAGGCGACAGATGTGGCTCTCGGTCAGGATGTGTTGTTGCAGGCAGCTCGCTATAACGCAGTGGTGAAGGCTCCGTACATCGTTGTGACAAACGGACTTATGCACTATTGCTACGAGATTTCGGCCGAGGGCTATATCCCTCGCAGTGAGTTCCCTCAATTCAGATAATTGTCAGCTGAAAGCCTGCTGTTCGTCATGGAAGGATGTTAGAGAGGTCGTTTGCTCTCGATATATTCGCGGAAAGACTCCTTGTAATTAATACTCAAAGGCACATATTCGTCATTTGCCAGATATATGCGTCCGCGTCCGTAACTCTTTACATAGTTGAGATTTACTATATATGAACGATGAACCCTCATAAATGTATCGGAGGGTAGGGCACTCTCCATATTTTTCAGTCGGAACAGTGTTGTTATGGGTGCGGCATTGGCCAGATGCAGGCGGATATACTCTCCCACACTCTCTATGTAGATGATGTCAGCATAGCGGACAATGGATACCTTATAGTCGGCCTTGATGGATATTGAGTCCGATGTCGGTGCGATGTCTGGCTCCATCTCTGCAACAGGAGTGTTGTTTTTGGCGTCAGTAACGGTGTCGAGCTGGCGTTGCAGTTGCATAAGGTTATGCAGCGACAGAGCCTTCTCTGCGGCACGATTAAACTCGGCAAATGAGAATGGTTTGAGCAGGTAGTCCACCGCATCAAGACGGAATCCTTCAACCGCAAACTCCGAGTAGGCTGTCGTGAATATAATCATTGGAGGCATTTTCAGACCTCTTACCAGATCCAGACCATTGCGGCCGGGCATATTTATATCAACAAATACCAAATCCACCTGCAGTCCATCCAATACAGCCTCTGCCTCGGCAGCGTTACGGCACGTAGCGACAAGTTCCAGCGATGGTATTCGTTCTATGTAACTCTTTATCTGACGCAGAGCCAACGGCTCATCATCAACGGCTATGCATCTAATCATACTTTACGGGTATTGATAATTGTACCTTGTATCTGTCGGGGTCAATATCGTCTATCAGCAGTTCGTAATTTCGGCCAAAGAGCAGGTCGAGGCGTTTGCGTATATTTTCCAGACCCATACCGCTTTGGGCGTTGGCCTTCTCAGTGTCGTGTCGTGAGTTGCATACGTTGCAGGTCACACGGCCTTTGTTACACGATAGGCGGATATGCACAAACGATGGCTTGTCGTAGCTTACACCGTGCTTGAAGGCATTTTCCACCAGCACAATGAAGATAAGTGGCGGAATCTTCGCACCGATGGGAATCTCCTCCACCTCAAACTTTATATCCACATCGTCGGTGTAACGAATCTTCATCAGCCCGATATAGTTCTCAATGAATCGGATATCTTTCTGAATACTGATGTCGGCATTCTCCGAGTCATACAGCACATAACGCATCATCTTCGATAGCTCGATAACGGTCTCCTTGGCAGCATCGCTGTCGATATCTATCAGGGCGTGTATGTTGTTCAGTGTGTTCATGAAGAAATGGGGGTTTATCTGATATTTCAGATAGTCCATCTCGGCACGAAGACTATGCTGCTCCAATGCCATAATCTTCTGGTCGTCCTGAATCGATTTGAACATCATCTTGATAGAGGAGTTGGCTCCGAACATAAGAAGTCCCAACAGCACATTCCAATACCATGCAAGGTCGGTGAATGATGCCTTTCCGTGAATGACATACATATCGTTACCACCATAGGGTATTGCACGAAGGCTCTCCTGATAATATTCCAACGCGAGGAACATCGCCGAGAGCAGGGCAAATGAAATTAGCAGATAGGAAGCGTAGTGTCGTTTCAGCAGAAGCTTGGGTGCCAATATGGTGTTGTTGACCAGGAAGATGAATATGTAGGGTGCGAGCTTACTCCACACAATCAGTACATTGACCAGATAGATATGCTCCTCCTCCATCATCCTGGAGTTCAGGATAGGCACGAGTAGCACCGCACTCCACACCAAAAAGTAGAGCAGGTTTTCGCCAATTATCGGTTTACTCGGCTTTGCTCGCTTCATATCGCTGATTCTTTATTCTTCTTACTTAATCTCCTCGCCAAACAGAGTAGCCGATGAGCAACCCGTAATGCGGCAACGTACATAATCGCCCACCTTATGCTCGCCCTTGTCGAACACAACAACCTTGTTCTGCGATGTGCGACCGAAGAGCTGGTCATCACGACGCTTTGATGTGCCTTCCACCAGCACCTCAAACTCCTTGCCCACATCGCGTTTGTTACTCTCTTCCGAGAGCCTGTTTTGCAGATTGATAATCTCGGTCAGTCTGGCAGTCTTCACATCATCGGGTATATCGTCGCCTAGATTACGCTGTGCGAAGGTGCCGGGGCGTTCCGAATACTTGAACATAAAGGCAAACTCGTAACCCACCTGCTCCATCAGCGAGAGTGTCAGTTTGTGGTCCTCCTCCGTCTCGCCTGCGAAGCCGGCTATAAGGTCGGTCGTTATGGCACAGTCGGGCATATAGCGACGTATGGCTGCTATGCGGTCGAGATACCACTCGCGGGTATATTTGCGGTTCATCCTCTCCAGCATAACCGTAGAGCCCGATTGAGCCGGCAGATGAATAGCCTTACAGATGTTGGGCATTGACGCCATAACCTCCAATAACCTGTCACTCATATCCTTCGGGTGCGATGTGGCAAAGCGGACTCTCAACAATGGAGAAATCTCCGCCACGGCCTTCAATAGTGCGGGGAAGTCATACTCGCCCGTAGAGTAAGAATTGACATTCTGTCCGAGCAGTGTTACCTCGCGGTAGCCGTTCTCAAAGAGAGTGCGAGCCTCGGCAATGATTGTAGCCGCATCACGACTGCGTTCGCGGCCTCGCGTGTAGGGAACGACGCAGTATGAGCAGAAGTTATTGCAGCCTCGCATAATGGCGATGTAGGCACTCACTCCGTTCTTATCCAGACGTACGGGAGCAATCTCGGCGTAGGTCTCCTCGGTTGAGAGCAATACATTCACGCCCTTGCCTCCCGACTCGGCCTCTCTGACGAGATTTGGCAGGTCGCGATAGGCATCGGGGCCGGCGACAATATCCACAGCACACTCACCCTCCACGAGCTTCTCTTTCAGACGTTCTGCCATACAGCCTATGATACCCACTATGAGTGAGGGTTTCTGCTTGCGTAGGCGTCGCATCTCGCTTAATCGGCCCCAGATGCGTTGCTCGGCGTTGTCGCGTATCGAGCAGGTGTTTATCAGTATTATGTCTGCCTCGCGGATATCTTCCGTATAGAAGTATCCCTCCTGCTGCATTATCGATACCACAATCTCCGAGTCGCCGACATTCATCTGGCAACCATAGGTCTCAATGAAGAGTTTCTTGCCCTGCCCTACGGCGGGGCGTAAGTTATTGGTATTAATCATACGTTTTGCTAAAAATTAATCAGAGAGCAACTCCTCCTTCTCGGGGAATGGCTTGAAGCCCTCTCCATAGGTATCGTAGGCGTCGGTCACAACGAGGAACGCCAGCGGGTCAATCTCCTTGATCTTGCGTCTTACCTGTGATACCTGACGGCGGCTTACAACCAGGAAAATCATCTCCTTCTCATCGCGACTGTACATACCCGATGCCTTGATATACGTTGCACTGCGGTCCATATCGTTGATGATGTAGTCACGCAACTCCTCCGAGTGATTATTGCTGATGATGAAGAGCAACTTATCGTACGAAGCTCCGTCAATAGCGTAGTCTATAACGCGAGAGGCAACAAAGATACATATCAACGAATATAGTGACAGCAACCAGCCACCAGACTCTGTCTCGCCGTCAATACCGATACCGAAACCGATGACTACAAGACCCGTGAGGACTACGAAAGAGTCGGTGAGCAATACACCGTTAGAGAACTTTATCTTGAAGAATCTGTTCAACATCATAGCTACGATGTCGGTACCTCCTGTTGTGGCACTGCAACGCACTGCCAGACCGAGGCCTATACCCAAAGTCACACCGCCGAAGATGCAGGCAAGCATAAGGTGGTCAGAGAGGTTGAGGGCTCCATTAAGCAGAAGTGCGGGGTCAAGGGCCTCCAAAGCCTCCTGCGTTGGATATACCATCGTAGAGATAAGGTTCATCAGGCCGGGGATAAGGCAGGCGGCATAGAGTGTGCGACCACCAAACTGACCTCCGAAGATAAGCATACCCGCAATGAGCAGCGGAATATCGAACATATAACCAAACGTACCGACCTGCACCGATGGGAATATGTTGTGGAGTACAATACCCAGACCATAGACACCTCCCGGTACGAAATTGTATGGATTGATGAAGAATACGAATCCTGCCGACACCAGCAGACAGCCAATGAAGATACCTACGATATCACGCCACCAAACAAGGCTTGTGATAGATTCGATAAAAGTCTTTTTCAGATTCATAGTGTGTTAAGTTTTGTGTTAAGTGACTCTGTTTTGGGTTAATGTTGTTATTTGCGGTGTAAAGATAATATTTTTTCGGGCAAAAACAATTCCGTAGGAGCCAAAATAAGTATAAAAGCGGAGTAAGCGGGTCCCGAAAACAGAAAAAGAGAGCCGCGAAAACAAAAAAAAAGAGCAGGCCGATGGTCTGCTCTTGTGATGTAATTGTCCGTATATCTGAAAGTTACTCTGCCTTTGCTGTTCTCTCGCCGTAGAGATACTCCAGCAGGTAAGCCAGGCGAAGACCGCCTCTCTCGAACTGCAACTCAATGATGGGAGCATACTTCGCAACCTCGTCATACGAGATTTTTGATCCCTCCTCCATCTCGGCATATATCTGCTCTGCAACAGCGTGAGACTCGTTGAACCAATCCTTCACACTGCCCGACATAATGGCTGCAATATCCTTTGCACCCAAGCGGTCAATCTGCTGCTGCCACTCGGTGTAAGACCACTTGTGAGCCGACTCAACAAGCGACGAATCCCATACAGAGTGCAGGCTGGCGGGGCGTCCGAAGTAGATGACATTCACATTGTTGCCACCTCGGTCCGACTTACGGCCGGCGTGCATAGGGCAGTGCATATCGCCCACCAGATGGATGAGCATACGCAGGTAGATGTTCTCGTCCTGCGGAGAGAGCAAACCACCCTTAATCTGATTGACTATGAGGTTGATAGCGCCCACCACGTCGCCGCTCTCCACCTTGGGCATAGTGTCGTAGGTGAAGCCCTCATCTACATTGGCGTAGTGCCAGGTCTTTGTGAAGGCGAACTCCTTGGTGTGACTTGCGTTATCCAACCAGTTGGCATAATATACCAGCGAGTGGCCGTTCAATACCTGTGCAACCTTTTGAGCCGTTGCCGGTGTAAGATGACACTCGGCGATGTAGGCTACAACATCGTGGCCCTTCTGACCCCACGCAAAGGCGTTGGTGGCACATACCACGGCGATAAAAAAGCATAATAATCTACGCATAGAGTTTTAAGTTTAGGTTTATAATTTTGATTGTTATCTTACTGATTCATTGTGGCAAGGAACTCCTCATTCGACTCAGTCATGCCCATCTGCTTCTGCAAAAATTCCATAGCCTCTACGGTCGTCATCTCCGACAGATATTTACGCATAATCCATGTGCGGCTCATAACTTCACGCGAGAGCAGCAGATCCTCGCGACGAGTACCCGAGGCGATAACATTCACCGCAGGATATACTCGCTTGTCCGAGAGTTTGCGATCCAGCTGCAACTCCATATTACCCGTACCCTTGAACTCCTCGAAGATGACCTCGTCCATCTTTGAGCCGGTGTCAATCAGGGCTGTGGCGATGATTGTCAGCGAGCCCTTCTCCTCGGTGTTTCGTGCTGCACCAAAGAAACGCTTTGGCTTGTGCAGTGCGTTGGCATCAACACCTCCCGACAGCACCTTACCCGATGCCGGCTGAACGGAGTTGTAAGCACGGGCCAAACGAGTGATAGAGTCAAGGAAGATGACTACATCGTGTCCGCACTCAACCATACGCTTAGCCTTCTCCAAAACCATCTCGGCAACCTTTACGTGGCGTG
>JAFNXQ010000027.1 GCA_017383445.1 Alistipes sp. | reverse complement strand
GAGGATTTGGAGTTTATGAACAAGATGTGGGACAACGAGCTTATCTCGCGTCTGGAGTTTGTCCTCGCAAACGACTTCATTCGTCTGGACTACACCGAGGGTATCAACATCCTGAAGGCTTCGGGCCGCAAGTTCGAGTTCCCCTGCGACTGGGGTTGCGACTTGCAGTCTGAGCACGAACGCTACCTCGTAGAGGAGCACTTCAAGCGTCCTGTTATCCTGATTAACTATCCGAAGGAGATTAAGGCCTTCTATATGAAGCAGAACGAGGACGGCAAGACCGTTCGTGCGATGGATGTGCTGTTCCCAAAAATCGGCGAGATTATCGGCGGTTCAGAACGTGAGGCCGACTATGGCAAACTTTCTGCACGCGTGAAGGAACTCGGCATGAACGAGCAGGATATCTGGTGGTATCTGGATACTCGTCGCTGGGGCTCGGCACCCCACTCAGGCTTCGGCCTGGGCTTCGAGCGCCTGCTGTTGTTTGTAACGGGTATGGGTAACATCCGCGACGTGATTCCGTTCCCACGCACCCCGAATAACGCAGAGTTTTAAGCAGAGAGAGTTGTAACCTAACTCAAAACCACACAATGAAGAGAATTTTATTCGTGCTATGCCTTATGGCAGGCATCTTTGGCGTGGCATCAGCCGAGGCCAAAGGCAAGGAGAAGAAGAGCTACAACATAGTATTTATCGGCAACAGCATCACACAGGGCGTGTTGCACGCCGACCGCACAAAGACGGCTCCTCCCGTGTTTGCAGCCGAGATGATTGGCAAGGCCCTCTCGGCAGAGGTCAGCTTCCGTAATGTGGGTCGTGCAGGTGCTACCACATTTGACTGGCTGCCCGAGGCAAACCGATATTTCCCATTGGTTGAGAAGGCCATTGCGGAGTTGAAGGCCGAGAATAAAGATGCGGAGTTCATCTTCCCCATTATGCTGGGTACGAATGACTCGGCATCGAAAGGCCCGACAGGTTGCCCCGTAGGGAACGAGGATTATAAGAAGAATCTTCTCACGATGATAGCGAAGATTCGCGAGATGTGCCCCGGTGCAATATTCGTATTGCAGCAGCCCATCTGGTACAGCCCCAACACCTACAACGGTGCGGTATATCTGCTTGACGGCTTGAAGCGAATGATGGGCTACACACCCACACTCGTAGAGATTGCCGGCGAGAATGCCGATATCTATATGGGCGACACCGAGAGCTTTGAGTTTTTCCACCGAAACTACGAGAAGTATCTCATCGCCGAGCCAGGCTATGCCGGCACATTCTATCTGCACCCCCACGAGAAGGGTGCGAAGAAGCTGGCTAAATACTGGTCGGAGGCTATCGTGGCTGCCGTGAAGGCCGCACGCAAGTAGCTCCGCCACCCAAACCCGAGCAGACACAAAAAGCAGGATAGTGAAGAAACTGTCGAAGTGATTGACTGTAAACCATAAAATTTATTCGTGATGGCTATTTCACAACGTCAGGTTCAAAAGATGCAGCAGACTTTGTCTCCGCAACAGATTCAGATGATAAAGTTGCTGGAGCTGCCTGCCATGATGCTCGAACAACGCGTAAAACAGGAGATAGAGGAGAACATAGTTCTTGAAGAGGATGAAAAAAACGAGGAGCAGGAGCAGGTGATATCGGTGGACGAGTATCTCCGTGGAGATGACACACCGAGTTACAAGAGCCATGTAAACAACTTCTCGAAAGATGATAAGCAACGCCCCGTAAACATAACCGAGGGGCGTTCGCTTCAGGAGTTTCTCGCCGAGCAGCTCGGCTATCGCAACCTCTCGGAGAGAGAGCAGCAGATTGCAGAGTTCCTCATCGGCAGCATTGACGAGGACGGCTATCTGCGTCGTGATCTGGAATCACTCTCCGACGATATAGCCTTCACCCTCGGCATAGAGTCTTCAACGGCGGAGCTGGAGCAGATACTCGCCGTAATCCACCAATTGGAGCCAGCGGGCATAGGAGCCCGCAATTTGCAGGAGTGCCTGCTGTTGCAGATGTCGCAGCGACGTATGGACACCCCATCACGCCGTATGGCCCATAAAATCATATCGTCACATTTCGACGAGTTTGTCAAGAAACATTACGAAAAGCTGATGTCGCGACTTGGCGTCGGCGAGGATGAGTTCCGCGAGGCTATCGAGGAGATAAAACATCTGTCACCCAAGCCCGGCAACCTCTACTCGGAGGGCGGCATGGACACCACACCCTACATAATTCCCGATTTTAGGCTGGACTACAACGACGGGCAGTTCGACCTGTCACTGAACTCATACAACATTCCGGAGGTGAAAATCAACCACCGCTATATTGATATGATTCGCGAGATGGTTTCCGCCGACGGCACTGTTGCAGAGAGCAACAAGGAGGCTATTCAGTTTGTCAAGAGCAAGATTGACTCGGCGAAGTGGTTCATCTCGGCCATCAAGCAACGTCACGATACGCTTATGCGTACCATGCAGGAGATTCTATCGTTCCAGAAGGAGTATTTCCGCGATGGCGACAAGTCGAAGCTGCGACCGATGATTTTGAAGGATATAGCCGACCGCACGGGGCTCGACGTATCGACCATATCGCGTGTGGTGAACAGCAAATATGTGCAGACACATTTCGGCATAATACTGCTGAAATCACTCTTCTCGGAGGCCATGCAGACCGAGAGTGGCGAGACGGTGTCGAGCTACGAGATAAAGAACATATTGCAAAACTGCATCGACGAGGAGGATAAACGCCATCCGCTGACCGACGAGACGCTGATGAACATCCTCAACGATAAGGGCTACTGCATAGCCCGCCGCACGGTGGCCAAGTACCGCGAGATGCTCGGCATTCCCGTTGCTCGTCTGCGTAAACAGATTTAATCATTGCACTATATTAATATATAGATTTGCAGGGTGGCCGTGAGCTACCCTGCAAATCGTTTGTAGGCACAAAATAGCAAAAATGACCGCCGCAACCGCAGGGCAAAGCCCGGAGGTAGATGCTTTTTTACGGCCAGACTTGTGTCGTAAAAAAGTATCAATCAACAATCAACAGGCGGTGCTTGAAAACGGGAGGGATTGGCTCCCTGTGGTCGCCTTTCCCTTTACTCCTTAATTTGCAAGCGGAAAAATAGCACACGCCTCGGCACAGCCTTTCCCTTCCGCTCGCCGCGGAGACAGTACATAAGAAAAGAATACGACCGCCGCAACCGTAGGGCGAAGCCCGAAGGTAGATACTTTTTTACGGCCAAACTTGTGTCGTAAAAAAGTATCAATCAACAACAACAGGCGGTGCTTGAAAATGGGAGGGATTGGCTCCCTGCGGTCGCCTTTCCCTTTACTCCTTAATTTGCAAGCGGAAAAATTGATGTACGAAGTGGTTTTCAACCACACAATTTGCGAAATCAACCCCCTCCCCTTTCGCAAGGGGAGGGCAGGGAAGGGGATGTAGGATATCTCTCCGCCAAAAGATTTTTGGCGGAGAGGGATTGGCCGTGCTATACTCGCTTGCCGCTTCGTGTCGCACGCCCTTTCCCTTACGCTCGCCGCGGAGGCAGGACATAAGAAAAGAATACGACCGCCGCAACCGCAGGGCGAAGCCCGGAGGTAGATGCTTTTTTACGGCCAGACTTGTGTCGTAAAAAAAGTATCAATCAACAACAACAGGCGGTGCTTGAAAATGGAAGGGATTGGCTCCCTGCGGTCGCCTTTCCCTTTACTCCTTAGTTTGCAAGCGGAAAAATAGCACACGCCTCGGCACAGCCTTTCCCTTACGCTCGCCGCGGAGGCAGGACATAAGAAAAGAATACGACCGCCGCAACCGCAGGGCAAAGCCCGAAGGTAGATGCTTTTTTACGGCCAGACTTGTGTCGTAAAAAAGTATCAATCAACAACAACAGGCGGTGCTTGAAAACGGGAGGGATTGGCTCCCTACGGTCGCCTTTCCCTTTACTCCTTAATTTGCAAGCGGAAAAATTGATGTACGAAGTGGTTTTCAACCACACAATTTTATGCAATAAGGGCACTCTCGAATTTATTCGAAGATGCCCTTATCGCATAAAAAAAAGGTTGTGATGTATCACAACCTCCGTATATCAATTTTTCCGCTTGATGCGGAGAGTGTTAGTCTTGAACCTAAACCTCCCAATATCCTTCGACTCAATGAGTTATATTTCTCTTT
>JAFNXQ010000026.1 GCA_017383445.1 Alistipes sp. | reverse complement strand
CTTGGGGCAAGGGGCAACAGGCACTACCTCTACCACCATTACCGCAGAGGCTACCGATGAATGCCCGGCACCTTTCTACAAAGGTACACTCGAAACAGAGGACGGAAGCATCGTTTGCGACATCACCGATGATGAGAACATCATTGACGGCTGATTATGTGCACCGGGGACACCATAAATGATATAGGTGCTATCCTTGAAAGTATCGAGGTTGCACCTGTTGAAGTGGGTGTACTCGGTGCACCTGCTTCGCAGGAGGGCAAGGACATCTTTGCCGAACAACAGCGTAAAGGTTGGGATAAGAGTGTCGAGGCAAGGTGCGACTTTACAAGGAAAGTGCGCCTTACCCGTCGTGGCGGTGTATTCTTCATATCGATATGGCAGAAGTCTATTTTCGGGCGTACACTCACCGAAATAAAGGCTGATGACAGTATGGTGCAGTTCTTCGCGGACAACACGGCCGAACTCATACGGCAGATAGTCGGTGATTACCTCTCCATTGGAAGCTGGGCAATATGCACAGCCCCCAAGAGAAGACACCTTACGAAGAACTTTGCCACACGGATAAGCGAAGAAATTGCCCGGCAGTTGGGCATACCGTTCTATGAAGATGTTGCCTTCTGCAAGAACAAACAGCGTATCAATGCAGAATACACCCTGAACATACTTCCCAAAGAGCCTAACATAATAGTCTTTGACGATTTTGTTACCACAGGCTCAACGCTTGGGAGTATGTACCGCCTTTTGTCGCAGTACGACAAGAACATTCTATTTTTCACAGGAATAAACAACAAGCTATGACTATTGACCACGATTTTACCGAGAAGATACAGCAGTGGCTGGAGACAGCGCACGAAGAGCGCGATTATGAGCAAGGTGCATTGTATCTGCTGAAGCTCAACGGCAATCAGATAATGTACCGCAACCTGATGGCTAACCCACGAGGCAAGGCCGAGTTCATCGAGTACCACCTTCGCAAACATTATGGTTTCCGAGTAAAGGAATTGACACACGCACAGGTGGTACAGATGGATAAGCAGGTTGAGCAGATAGAGAAGAAACATTACTCATTCGCAGAGGATAATCCTGCAAAGGAGTTCAAGCAGGGCAAGCGTGCCGACCACGATACACTGCCGGAAGAGATACAGGCATTGTATGTGGAAAATCTTTCACTCCTACAGCGTATGCGTGAGGTACACTTGCGTTTGCGTACACTCTCTACCGCTGATGCTCCTTGCCCGGACTCCGAGCGTTACCCGTTCCTTAAAGAGCTTATCGAATTGGATAAGAAGATGCACGCAAATTGGGAGCAGTACGACCATTATACAGGCTCCGAGCAGGAGGTTGTGAAAGTTGTAGAGACCCCCAAGAGTGAAGAGAAACCGGCACGCAAGACCCGTAAGAAGAAATGAAGCGTAATACCTCAATAGACCAAGTTCTGAAGCCTTTGGGAGATAAGCCATATCAAGCCTACCTCTCAAATGTGTTGCAGGTTGCAGACATTTTGGAATGGATTTTGGAGCAGGTGGGAACGGCCGAGGTATGGCAAACATCGTTTTCCATATCGGAAGAGTTCCTGCGCCGTCTCTTCTTTATTGAGAAGAGCGGACGGGTGAAAAGATTTAACCTCGTGCTCGACCACAAAGCGACAAACAAGACACTCAAATTATGGGCGTTCATCACCCAGGTTATTGAGCGTACATACCTTGCCGACAATCACAGCAAGATACTTCTTGTTCGCTCCGATGCAGGCGATACGGTTTCCGTTGTTACCTCGCAGAACTTGACACGAGGCAATCGCTCCGAGTCTGCTTTCATCACCACCGACAAGGAAATATTTGCCACACTGCACGCACAGGTGCAGGAGTTGATAAAGGGGCACAGCGTACCGCTGAATGATTTATTTTCTCAAACAATCAATTCGTAGTTTTCCGTTTTCACCTTTCACCTTTCAGCTTTCACATTATGACCTACACAGAAGAACAGCTTACACAGATAGAGAAATTCGCCAGCATATACCTCAAAATTTCGGATATGGCAGTAATCCTTGACTTGCCGGCCGAACAGCTCCGCGAGGATATCGCACGCAAGGAAAGCGAAGTCAGCAAGAGGTACTATCGAGGCAAGGCAAGCAGCAAAGTGAAGCTCCTGCATCAGGAAATGCTACTCGCACAGGTGGGTAGCCCTCTTGCTATTGAGAACACACATAAGAATTTACTTGATATGGAGGACGACGAATAGCGAAGCAAAGCGAGCTATCGCCGACTATCACAGCATTAGTCAGCCCGACAGGATAAAAGTCTGTCGTGGCTGGAGTGCGAATAGTGATAGGAGGCAATAATGCGTGCCGGTCTATTACTAATACTTTTAACTCCGTTGAATATCGGCTGCACTCGTTGTAAAAACATAAGCAAGCTTTGTTTTCACTCGTTGGCACGATATTTCCCCTTTCCGCTTCTATATGCCATTTCCAGCAGTAATTGATATAGCCCGAACCGACCTTTTCACCGCAGAAGAGGAGTTGCGACAGCGTTTCCCCGATGTTGTCGTAAATCGCCTTTTGCGTGTACGCGACCTCTACAACTGGTGCATCGCCAATCCCGATGCAAAGGATCGTCAGTTCGTCGAGGTCGCTATGGATAGGTACAGCATATCAAAACCGTTGGCATATTCGGACCTATCCGTCATAAAGGCGATGTTACCGCACCTTGCACAGGCAAGCCGTGATTTCCACCGTTGGAGATACAACGAAATGATTTTGGAGACATACCAAATGGCGAAGAAACGCAAGGACACAAAGACAATGGAGAAAGCAGCTTCAAGTTATGCGAAGTTTAACCGCATTGACCTTGAAGATGAACAGGCCGTTCCGTATGACCTTATCGTTGTTCAGCCGTTCACAGCCACCGATGACCCCTCTGTTCTTGGTATCAAGCCTATACCGAACATTCAGGAGAAGATACAGAAGATGATTGCAAAGTACCGTGCCGAGACGATAGACATCGAAGATGTGGAGTACGAAGAGGCCGACCTGGAGGAAGATGTTTTATTCAACGACGAAAACAATGAGCAAGACAAAGCAAATATACTTTAACGAACCGCAACGCCTCACACAGCTTATCGGTGCAAATATCTCCGTGATTGTTGCAGGGCGAAGAACAGGAAAGACGGACAGTATTGCTGCTCCTTTCGTTCTCCGTAATATGCAACGTATGCCGGGCAGTACAGGCGGTATCGTAGTGCCCACCTTCAAACACGGACTTACCAACACTTTGCCGGGGCTCTTCGCCGCGTGGAAGCGTTGGGGATATATTCAAGGAGTGCATTATGTTGTCGGTCGCAAGCCCCCGAAATCCTTTGCAAAGGCGATTATCGAGCCGAGCGATTACGAACATGTTATATCGTTCTATAATGGCTCTGTAGCAGTCATTATATCACAAGACAGGCCCGGCTCTTCCAACTCGCTTACGCTTTCGTGGTTGCTTATCGACGAGGCAAAGTTCATTGATTATGAAAAGCTGAAAGATGAAACATTCCCTGCCAATGGCGGTATAAAGTCATATTTCGGAAAACACTCCTTCAATCACTCGATAATGATATTGAGTGATATGCCACAGACACAGAAAGGCTCGTGGTTCCTGCACTACAAGGATAAGATGGACGAAGAGCTGATAGATACAATCAAGGCCACCATATACGAGATATGGAAGACAAAGGAGCGTGTGCGTAGATTAAAAGGCGAGGGCAAGGCTGTGCCGAAATACCTCAAAAGATACCTCCGCACACTCGATACGAACCTCAACAAGATGCGTTCTGTTGCTGTCTATTACAAAGAGTACAGCAGCATCGAGAACTTGCAGCTGCTCGGTGAGAACTACATTAAGCAGATGAAGCGCGACCTTACGCCAAAAACATTCCAAACCTCTATCCTTTGTCAGAGGATCGGAATAGCGAAGGACGGCTTCTACTCCTCAATGCGTGAGGGGCATAAGTACAATGCCAGCGATTTTGAATACCTCGATAGCCTCGGTTATGACTTTGCCCCTGAAGCTATGGACTGCCGTGCCGACAAGGACATCAACCCCCTTGCTCCTATCTGCATTGGTATGGACTACAATGCAAACATAAATTGGATAGTCGCAGGACAGCCCGAAGGTCGCAGGCTCAACATCATCAAATCCTTTTATGTAAAGTTTGAGCGTAAAATCCCGGCACTTGTTGAGGAGTTCTGCAATTACTATGCACACCACCAAAACAAGACAGTGGTTTACTACTATGACACCACAGCACTTGGTGCGAACTATGCCGTCAATGAGCAGGATTTCCATTGGGTGGTATGCCACGAATTTGAGAAGCGAGGCTGGCAAGTGGAAGATGTCTATCTTGGCAATCCTATGCGACACGATGAAAAGTACCTTTTAATCAATCAAGGCTTTGCCGGCAAGCAGAGGCTTATGCCGTTCTTCAACCGTCAGAACAACGATGACCTTATTCTTGCCATTCAGACAGCAGGAGTTGTTCGTGGGCGCAACGGTTTCCGCAAGGACAAAGGCGGTGAGAAGTTGGACGAGACAGAAGAGAATTTGCTCGAACACCGCACGGACGGAACAGATGCGTTTGATACGCTGTATATCGGAGCAGAGAAGTTTCCTTATAGGGAAATATTCCCTGTATCTGCAAGTGGGGTGCTATAATTGTACTTTGAATCTTTAATGGGCATATTACTCTCTTTTTGGGATATTTCGCTTACATTTGCAGTTATAAAGCATTTGTAAGCGGATTTTATGAAACACTACATATCAATCATCATTCTTGTACTCTGTCTGGTGTCTTGTAACAGACACTCGAAGCATTGGGAAACACTGATGCAGGTAGAAACCTTTATTGTACAAAGGCCTGATAGTGCATTGGCTGTCCTTGAGAGGATTGATGCCGAAGAACTGTCGAGTAAAGAGGAGAAGGCAAAGCACGCTTTGCTGTTGTCTATGGATTGTATGGCGTAATTTTGTGCTGTAAGGTTGTAACAAATAGGCAACTCATCCGTCTTATAGGTGTAAACATTCGCTTTATATGCCATATTAACATTTATTAACAGGGGGGGTAAAACTGTTAGCCTATATTATTATAATTGCAAAATTTTAAACAGATTCAAAATAAACCGAATAATATGAAAAAACTTTTTTTAACCCTAATCGTTGCATTTGCCACCGTATGTGGCTTTGCACAGGGGAATTCTGTGGTAACTGACTACCACTATCGTGGCGGTACCGTACATTTCAACGGGCGATTCACAAATGGCACATCGCAGGATTTTCCAAAGCAGATACTTCTCATTTTTAGGAATGAATTTACAAATACAGAGGTAAATTCTCTTGTTAAAGTAGATGCAGACGGAACATTTGCAAGCGATGTATATGTGCCACATAGTACAACAGTATATCTGCGTGCCGATAGTTACACCGGTCCGCTCCCCAACGACCTCTATTTCTTTGTAGGCGACTCTGTGACACTCTCTGTAGATGTGGCAGCACGTAGCACATCTATCGCCCCGGGTAGCATCTGTTATTGGGTAGACCGTTGTCGCCCCATAAGTCAGGAACCTTATGCCAAGAGTCCTTATGGCGACCTCTGCCAGTATTCAAGCATACACAAGCAGGGGCGTAAGGCTGTAGAAGACTATTGTCGCAACACCGGTAAGGTGATGGAAAAAGTGATGAAGGATATCGACAAGGGGCGTTTTGCTCTCCCCGCAGATATCAACCCCATTGCTGCCGAAATAATAAAGAACGATGCAATTTACGAAGGTCTGTATATGATGATGTCTTTACGGAGTATGTACAACTATACGGCTTTTTATCCTGAATTCGATTCAATTAGTGGGCGTACCGTTCCTGTGAAAAACGAGACCTTTGAGCCGCTTGACAACAAATGGTTTTACAAGTTCCTGAAGAAGCACGAAAAAAGGCTTCTCGACAATCCGAAGGCATTGTTATATTCAGTGGCTGGTTCTCTTGTAAATTGTGCAGAATTTGGAATTTATGAAGAACTTAAATTCTATTCAAACGAGATTGTGTTACCGGTTACAGGTGGCACCTCGCAGGAAATTCAAGACTATGCTTTCGGGTTTGTTATGCCCACTGATTACGATGCTCAATTCTTGCAGGCTGTACTACCGATGCGCAACGACACTCTCTTGACCGTGAGTGATTATTGGAGGCTGGCTATGGAGTCTTCCTCAAAAGCGACAGGACTATCTGCAAATAGCTTTATGGGGCAATGGTGTATGATGCGTGGTATATTCGGTTTTAAAATAGATGAACACGAGAGTTCCCCCGACTACGCTGCTTCCTACGTGGCTGGTACTATGCCATATATCACAAGTCCCATATTAAGTCACCATTTTACAAAGGCCTATCGTGAGTATGTGAAAAAGTTTGAGGTAAAGACGACTCCCGAGGAAAACCTTGCCACCGACCCTGTGATACAACGCATTATAGCTCCATACAAAGGCAATGTGCTTTTCCTCGATTTCTGGAATATGGGATGTGGCCCATGCCGTGCAGGAATGATGGAGCAACGCAATTTCATAAAGGATATGCAAGGGAAGCCCGTAAAGTTCCTGTATATCACCGAGGATAAATACCGCGAGGCTTCGGAGGAGTGGCTCGGCAAAACATATATAGAGGGCGAACACATGTATATAAGCAGTGCCGATTGGGAGTACCTACAAGCCAAACTCCGCTTCATTGGAATCCCATTCAGTTGCATAATAGACAAAGATGGAGTATTGCACCGCGATATGAACCACACTATGGTGCTTGAATACCTGGAATGAAATGTATATGTAAATCCTTATAAAAACACTATGATACAATGAAAAGACTATTTTTAACCCTTATCGTTGCATTTGCCACCGTATGTGGCTTTGCACAGGAGAAAATTTGGGACAATGTTGTTGTGGGCTACAGAACAAGCACAGTCTTTGATGTCAAGAAAGTTTGGTTTTACCCCGATAGAACCGATGTGCTCTTGCACATAGATTTCCTTGCCGGCCGTCAGGCGAGGATAGCATTGGGTACTACACTCAGTGATAGTGCAAACAATTATGCTTTGAAAGGCAAGAACTCTGTGGAGTATGATGGTGCTTTGTGTGTGGAGTATGAGACTCCTTTTGTCGTACCCGAAAGTGGTGAGGTTGATATTCTGCTCTCTTTTGAGCCGTTGCCCGTGGGCACTGAACGCTTCACGCTTAATGGTTACGACGGTTGGGTTGTACGGAATATACGCAGTAGTGCCGATTTACCCAATGGCATAACTGATACCTATTGGCGTAACGAAGCCACTGGCGATTGGCTCGTAGGCTTTGCCGAAAAACAGGTTATCTACGATTCACGCTTTTGGGATATAAAGTCAATGGCGGAGAAGCGTGGCGGTTACACTCTTACCGTTGAGAACGGCAACGATGTGCTCGACATTAATGTGGGCAAGATGAAGAAAGGCACACGCACAATCACCGTAGGCAATTCAAAGGCTGTTAAGTGCAGCCCCATAACCACCGCCACATTGCCCGATTACCCTGTGAAGGACACTCGCGTGGGCTTCAAGGACAACGGCTACCGAATGGGCGACAGCGTTACAATAATCGGCTGGCTAAAGGATATGCCTGCCGAGGCTTGGCAAAGAGGTGGCAAGGAGTTTGAGGTTTCCATTGAGAATATCATTTCCTGCGATGAAGAAAATTACTATGCCCAACTGGATTCAATAGGCCGTTTTGTAATTAAGATTCCCGTGATGAACTCCACCGAGGCATATCTTGATTGGAGAAGAAGCCAGGCCAATGTTCTCCTTGAACCGGGTGAGACATATATGTTTGTAAATGATTTCACTACAGGCCAACAACTTTTTATGGGTAAGGATGTCCGTTTGCAGAACGAAATGCTTGGATATCCTTTCGAGTGGTTCTCGACACCGAAGTTCAAGAAAGAGGCAAGCCACGTAGAGACAATTGTGTATCTCGAGGGAGTAAAATCGGAACTTGGAAGTTTTTGCAACGGGGTGGTTGAGTACACAAAGGAGCGCCCGAACATATCAAGGCGTTGCGTTGATTTTGTCAATGGTTACTACCAGACAGGTGCCTGTTGTGAACTTATGCAGGCGAGGTTTGCCTTCAAATCTTTTATACCACCAAGGGAGTTTATGGATTATGTCGAGAGTTTTTGGAATCATAGTAATTTGCATAGCTATACAATTTACAGGGATTTTCCAAGATTGATGACTGATTATCTTGATGTTTGTGCCGATGAATTCGACGACAAACGCAGCTTTGCTACTATACTGCAAAAGTTGGTTGCGACAGGTTCGATAACCCTTTCGGAAAAAGAGAAATCAGTCATAGAAGTATATGATAGGGAGACTGAAAGGATGCGCACTGAAATTGAATCTGCAATGTCTGATGGAGAAAGGCAAAGATTAGCAGCCGAATTCAATAGCGGAGAGTTTATGACTGTTATGAACGGACTCCTTGCCCGTGTAAACGATGAATTGATGCTTGAAACGGTTTGTAATGAGACACAGCAGATGTTAAATGAAACAACCCTCGATTCTGCTGTTTGTGATATTTACAAGGCAAAGCGTTTGTACGAATATATGGACAATAGACGTAAGCCTCTTACTGCTGCCGCAGTAGAGTGGATGGAGGAAAATGTAAAAATGCACGCAGCAAAGGCATTTGTTCTCGAACTACACGAAAAGTACCTTGCAATAATGAACAGGGAGATATCATCGGATGCCAACCTTATGTCATCGAAAGAGGTTGCAGATATGAGTGACGGCGAGAAAATCCTTCGCAAGCTCGTTGAGCCATACAAAGGCAAGATGGTACTCATTGATGTTTGGGGTACTTGGTGCAGCCCTTGCCGTCAGGCTCTTTCACACAGCAAAGAGCTTTACAATAGAATGGCACAGTATGATATAGTATTCCTTTATCTTGCCAACCGCAGTGACGACGAGAGTTGGAAGAATGTCATCAAGGAGTACAATGTCACAGGCGAGAATGTAGTGCATTATAACCTGCCCGAAGAACAGCAGAGTGCAGTCGAGAGTTTCCTTAAAGTAAACCAGTACCCGACCTACAGGCTAATCAACAGCAACGGCAACCTGCTCGATGTCAATTCCGACCCAAGAGACCTTGATGCTTTTGAAAACCTTATAAAAGCGTTGTAATATTACATATTGAGTTCAGAGCCCCTGCAACATTGCGTTGTAGGGGTTTCTTGTTTTTATAGCCTCCCTCTTCAGGCTTCTAACAGCCGATGTGCGATGTGCCACTGCTTGCTTTTAGATGATTAACAGCACTGCAATACTTCCTGCTACGGCTTTTTTCGGTGCAAAGGTAGCAACAGGCGAGTGTAGCGGCTATCAAATTTATTTGAATAGACATTACCGAGCCGCCTTTTACTTTCGCGTAAGCAAAGTAAAACACTCTTAAGGATATTCACAAGGACAGGCGGAGTGATAAGGAATAATTGAAAATTCTTTGTCGCTCCGCTTTTCTTTTGTCGCTTTACCAAACAATTTCTGTCTGCCCGTCGGGTAAATTTTTCCTATAATCCTTGTGAGGTTATATCCTTACCGTGTTGCCCTTGTATGCACATAAAAAATCTCGATAGCGAAAGCGCAGTGCATAAACATTAATCATCAATTAAAAGCATACAGTTATGACACATTCAGTTCACACATCGGCTTATGAGTTATTGCCATTTGAAGAGTACGGCAATAGAAGAAAAAATCTCTCCAGCTCTTGCGATTGCATAAGCACATTTCAAGTTGAGGTTGAAGATTTTGATAATGAAATTTTCGTTTTGTCGGTTGAGGCACACGACAAGGAAGAGGCAAGCACCATTGCCGAGCGTATATGTGCAGAGTCCGAAATTACTGTTTACAATATGTTGGTTTATTCATTTTAATATTTACGATTATGAGAGCAATTAAATCAAAGAGAGTTATCACAGCCGAGAAGAAAGGCAGAGTTTGGAAAGTATATGTAAAAAATCCTAACAAGACAGAGAGTGCAGTTTGCCACACAAAAGAGCCATTGAAAGCATTGCGATATGCTTTTCATCTAAAGGCAAAGTTTGGTTTGAACATCGGTGCAAATTTCGTTGATAGGCTTATGCACGAGCATAACACACTTAAAAATGTAGCAGTATGAAATACATTGAGAGGTACACACAAGAAGAGTTGAATGTGTTGTTTGATGCAGCACACAGCATACGCAAGACAATGCAGAAATATGACACTTGGCAGAATTTGGTCGGTTACAGCGATATTTACCGAGAATGTTATAACACGGAAATAGCCGTAATGAATGAAGAGCGAAGAAGATTATTAGAACACGAATTTAACAGCGAAGAGAATGAAAGTCTATCAAATCATTGAAAAGCATTTTGCCGTAGAGAAAAACATTGATATGTTGCTATCGACAAGCCCGTTTGCCACGCATACATTTACATCAATGAAAAGGGCAGTTGAAAAATTGGATAGGATTATTTGCTTTCGTATGTTTCAGCAAAGAGAAGTCTATAATCCAATTACTGCAAATCTGCCGAATGTTTCACATTCGTATGTAGCACACGGGAAAATTCGCAAGGTGCTATATATACAGCAGTTTGAAAGCGAATAGAAAGGCACAGCACCTGGCTTTCGGGTGCTGTCTTTTATGCAACCCCGTTTGCCGGCTACCTTTGCCACCGACCAAACGGAACAGCCTTATGATTAAACGACAGACATTTATATCTACCAAAGTGCTTTACTCTTTGGATATACCCAAGGTTGATTACACCACAGATTATGATAAAGTGTGTGTATCGCTATACAGGAAGGGTGGGAATTATGACAACCTCTATTCGGGTGAGTTGTTACCATACGACGGCAAGGTGTCGCTCTATGATATGAAGCAGCTTATCGAGCAGTTTATGCAGGATAAGGGGCTTTCGTATTGTGAGTTCGGGCTTGATGTGGAGAATGAGGGAGGCGAAGAGGTAAATGTTACGATATTGAAGGTGCTGTATTGTAGAGTCAAGCCGACGACGTATGTTGAGCACTTTGTCAAATACAATTTCCTCTCTACCGTAAAAGTAAAAGAGGTGGACTATGACCGTGTTTATGAAGATGAATTGCTATATTATGCGGAGAAAGGGGAAGATGTTAGCCTTACTCTTACCTATGTCTATTCTACTGCTGAAGGTGAACTGAAAACAAAAGAGATTGTATATACGGAAACTGCTGGTGTTGCCGGTATTGATAGTATCTATTTTGATTTTTACGAAGTGTGGCTTGATGTTGGCGGTGAAGGTGGTGCTATATTGCATTGTGTACAGTGCAAGGTTGGAGAAAGATGTTTCACCTACTACATACGGACAGAGGCACCCGATTTGGTTTGTAACTTTTATAATGCGTTCAATATTCGGGAGGTGCTTGCTCTTTATGGCAAGAGTACCACAAAGATGAAAACGCAGAAGAGCGAGGCAGTATGTGGTGGCATAACGGCCTACTATGATGTAAGCAACGAGGTGCTTTATGAATTTGAGTCTGTCCGGTTGTCGCCCGAAATGATGAAGCTTGTAATGGACTTCTTGACATCGCCCGAAATCCTTTTGATTTGGAACAACAGCGCACGCATACTGATTACTGATTACACATACGAATATGCAGATGATGACAAGGAGAAGTATATCGTAAAGTTCACTTGGAAATATGCGGACAATCGTATGACCTTTGAAAGGCCTTACGAAGTCAATTCAAGGACATTCACCGAACAATTTGACAAGACATTCAAATAACTATGGCAAAGGCAATACATATTTCGACACTACGCAAAATGCTCCAGGCTGGCGACCCCGTTGATCTTTCACTATGGAAAAGCAACGGGGAGATACTGCATTACCGCAATGCAGTTCCGCTTCGGTACGATTTCTACAAAGGCACTCGCCGTATAAAGCTGCTCGATAGCCGGGAAATACGCACCATACGCGATGTTTGCATTTTTGAGATAAATGGTATGGAGGTGTATATGTAGAGGTGTTAAATTTTATCTTTTAGCGATATTTTCCTTCTTGAAATTTGTTTGGAATATGACTAATTAGTTATATTTGCACTATGAATAGTGAAGGAGCAAATAAAACTGATATTCGTGTAATATACAAGTCGCAGGAGTTTGAAGAGTTCTACGATGGGTTGTCTGAAAGTGTAAAGGTGAAATTTGAACACGTTTTCAATGTTATTCAGACTGTCTATGCGTTGCCAAATAAGTTTGTCAAGCATCTTGTGAATACTGATTTATACGAAATGCGTGTTTCGGTGGGAACAAACGAATATAGGACGGTGTTGTTTGCTATTGACCACGACAACATAATACAATCCACCCGAATACTTTTGCTGAATGGTTTTCTAAAAAAGTCGGAAAAGGATTATAAGAAACAGATAAATAAAGCAGAGAAAATATTAAAAGACCTTGAATTATGAGAAAGATTAACGAAGACAAATTAGCAAAACTTTCTACTACCAACAAGATGCTTGATGACAAATACGGCACTCATGGTACAGAAACTCGCAATGAATTTGACGAGCAATCTTTGGCGTGGTTTTATGGTAATATGCTCAAAGAACGTCGTATGGAGCTAAAATTGACACAGCGTGAGGTTGCAGAGAAATTAGGACGCGACCAAAGTTACATAGCACGAGTGGAAAGAGGGAAAGCAGATATTCAGTTATCAAGTTTCTTCAGGATTGCATCTATTCTTGGCATACAGTTCGTGCCTTCATTTGTGTAAAAGCAAAGATTGTATTATCTTTGCACTCAGTAGAACCTGCCAAGCCTCTTAACAATGCTCAAATCGGCAGGTCGTTTTATTTTGTAGTTCTGTCTTTTACCACACCTTATATGCTCCATAATTTTGCTGGAAACAAAGCAAGATTATGGAGTTTCTTAATTTAAGCAGTGTAGAACTTTTACCCAATGCAAAGGCAAGTGCAGCCTTTACGGTGGATAGTAGCAAGGTATTTAAGGAGCAGCAGGATATACCGCCTGTTGTCATTGATGAAGGACTGTCATATATTCCGTGGGGTGCAGACAATCAAATGCCCTTCGATATTCTCAATCTCATTGAGAGCGACGAGACACTATCCACCTGTCAGATGTTCAATGCCGAAGTTTGCTATGGCAGTGGACTTGTATATAACACCGGTAAATCCACAACAAAGACAAGGGAGCAGGTCGATGATTTCTTTCTTGAAAACAATATTGCCGGCTACTTTCTTGGAGTATGCCAGGACTTCAAGTACTTTGCGTTTTGCGTTTCGGTAATCATTCTCAATGCCGACGGCTCGAAAGTTGTACGCATAGTACGCAAAGAGGCCTGTTATTGTCGTTTCACTCCGGCCAACAAGCAGGGCAAGATTGAAAAGGTGCTGTACGCGAACTGGCGTGTGAGCATTGCATCGCGTGAGGACATCGAGGTGATAGAGCTGTTGGATATGGCTTCGCCGTGGACGGACTTGCAGGAGCGGATGCAAGCCAAGACAAAGACACGCAAATTCGCTATCGTTACCCGTGTACCTACCCCCGACAGCACATATTACCCCATACCGTACTATGCAGCTCTGTTCAAAGGGAAGTGGTACAATATCAAATCCCTTATAGGTATGGCAAAGGAAGCGAAGCTGAAGAACTCCGCACCCATTAAGTACCACATCGAAATATCCAATAAGTATTGGGAGGGTATCTTCAAGGCAGAGGGTATAACCGACCGCCTGAAGCAAAAGGAGCGTGTCGTAAAGGAGAAGCAGAACATCTTGGACTTCCTTACAGGAGCAGAGAATGCCGGCAAGGCGTGGTTCTCCACATTCTACACCAATCCCAATGGCGACGAACAGCACGATGTTGTGATAACAAAGGTAGATGATGACAAGGAGGGTGGCGACTGGAGTACCGACATTCAGGAGGCCGTGAATATGTTCTGCTTTACGATGCGAGTGCATAGCAATCTCGTTGGCTCCGTGCCGGGCAAAGGGCAGACCAACAACAGCGGTAGCGACAAGCGAGAGCTTTACACAATAGCCCAGGCCCTGCAGAAGCCTTACCACGATTTGCTCTTCCTGCCACACCGCATAATAATAAAGTTCAACAAGTGGCAAGGTGCAGTTCCTGAATGCCCATTCATTATGCTAACCACTCTCGATGAGAACAAAGATGCAAAAGAGGTAAACATTAAACAGAACAACAATGACACTGATACAAAACGAAAATGAATTGAGGCGGTATATTCCTAATGCCTTTACCACAGTTAAAGGCGAAACACCGCTGTTACAGAAGCTGACTCCATACTTGGAGAGCGCAGAGCTTTGGCTGAAGCAATACTTTACAGGCGGTGTAATGTTCGAGGCGGTGCAGTCATTGGCTACACACATCGTAGTCAATGAAGCAATGCGACAGGCAGTGCCTTCGCTCGATCTGGTATTGACACCAAACGGCTTCGGCATTGTGAGCAATAGCAACATCGCTCCTGCAAGCAAGGAACGAGTTGAAAGGCTCATCGCATCGCTGGAGTCAGAGCGCGACAATTACATTGAACAGCTCTTGCCCCTGTTGGTGCAGAGTGAGGAGTGGCGAGGCACGGAGCAATACCGCTTCTTTGCATCGACACTCTTTCCCAATATCACCCTCGCTACTCTTTGTGGCTACCATAAAGAGAGGTGGAAGCACTATCTTGGGCTGAAGCATCGTGCCTCTTTCATCGAGCAGCAGCTCTCCGAAGAGTATATATCCACAGCACAGATGAACACCCTGCGAAAAGTGAATTTCTTGGCAACGGCTACTCCGGTACAGAGTATCATCATCAGTGCCTTGCGTAATATCGTGGTCGATAGGCTTGCCGGTAGCCACAAGGATTACAGCACCACACTGCTTGATATTGTGAACACTCTTCGCTCACACCCCGAAGAGTTCCCGGAGTGGCACGCTTCACCAACAGCAGCACTCTTCACACCGCCTACCTTCGAGAACAAAAAAGAAAATAAGGGGTATTGGTTTTGATTATAAAAGGCATTATATTTGCAATGCCGTTTTTACGGCACTACATATTGGAAAGAAGCGTTATGTTTTCATCTTGATTGTATAAAGCCTGAGAAACTTTAAATTGAGAACAAGTAGAAAGCATAGTGGTTCTCACGCATATAGCGTGGGCTGCTATGTCATATCTGTTCTCAAGGGTTTTCTCAGGGCCTATACATGAGGGTGTGCATTGCAGTTCCACGCTTCTCGTTTTTATTGTTCTTGAGGTAGCTGGAGAACACATCTTATTATATGCAATGAAACAAGTTGTTACATTATTATTCATTGTATTCTCAATAGCAATTCCTGTTGTTGGACAGAGCGAAATAGACACCATATATTATGATAGGGATTGGAAAGGTGTAGAGAACAAAGCCTTTGCTACCTTTTACAGAATTGTCTATATTCCCTCTGACAGTAATTACCAAAAGATGTTTCGGGATTATTATATCACAGGAGAACTGCAAACTGAAAGTGGATTTATTACTATTGACCGTTACGATGATGCAAATTCCATTTTTGATGGAGAATGGGTGTCTTATTATAAATCAGGAAACATTGCGGAGAAAGCTAATCGGGTAAATGGAATACTGGAAGGTGAATACATTGCCTACAACGAGGACGGCCTTGTTACCGTTCATTCAAATTACAGAGGAGGCAAGTTAAATGGTGTGTTCACCGAGTTTTTAGAAAATGGGGATTATTGTATTCAGGTTGAATATCGCAATGGAGAGCCTATTTTCGATTATTATGTGTTATCGGATAAAGAGGGATTTTGCAGCAAAGTAAGTCTTGTAAATGACCAGCCTATATATGATTCTCCTACTCTGAATGAAAAGCAAATTCAATATATAGACGGCGAAGAGTTGCCTTATTATAATAAGAACGGCATTATTGTAGGGATGTTGAACGAAGAGGTACGCGACTATGGAAAGTATTATCAAATAACCGTTGTCATCGCCAACAATTCTATGTTTCCTATTGAATTTGAGCCAGAGAAAGTCACGGCATCACTGGTAAAGAAAAAGGGAAAGACTTATGCCTTGAATGTACTTTCTGCTGATGAATATATGGAAAAAGTAAGGCGTAAACAGGAATGGGCTATGGCTCTTAATGGTTTGGCAGAAGGATTGGCTGCTGCCGGTGCAGGCTATACAAGTTCCACCACGAATTCATCGTACAGCGGTTATTCATCAAGCTATGGCAACGCATCGGCCTATGGCAGTGGTGGTTATGCCTATGGTAATTATTCAGGCAGTTCTTCATATTACGGATATTCTTCATCAACAACTACATCTTACAATGCAGCAGCTGCATACCAGGCACAGGTCATAGCAAGCAATCGTGTAGCAGAATATAATGATGCGTTGCTTTCAGAAAGAGATGCGAAAGATGAGGGATATTTGAGAAGAACTACAATTTATCCGGGCGAAACTATATATGGTTATATCAACATTGAACGGAAGAAAGGAGTGTCTATGACAGTCGATATTGATATAAATGGTGCAGTCTATACTTTTCCGTGGAATATAAACTACTGATTCATTCCGAATGGTGTAAATCTCCTTGTCTTTTACCTCATAATGTGGTTACTCTACCTTCGTGGCAGAAGTAACCACATTTTTTATGCAGACAATCAACATCACCGTGCCGCGAGGTTGGCACGAACTATCACAAAGACAGCTCCGTTACCTCTTCTTCCTTATATCCGAAGGGTACAGCAGTACAGCAATCAAGACACTTTGCCTCTTCCGTTGGTCGGGGCTTCGTGTCATCAGCAGAAAGCAAGGGCAGTTCTACCTGCGCCTGAACAAAACAGAGTTTTTTGTTACGGCCCTGCAAATAGCCGAGGCTGTAACATCACTCGCTTGGGTGGATAG
>JAFNXQ010000025.1 GCA_017383445.1 Alistipes sp. | reverse complement strand
TGCGCCCGGTTACAAATTTTTTTATCCGCCACACCGTTGGCGGCGGTTTTTTTTGCTAATTTGCCGATGGTGTAGTTACCTATTTGAAATTGGGCGTGCTGCGTCAGGGTTTGCTGTTGATTATCTACGCCCGCTACCCCATTATCCGTCATCGTTTGAGGACAGAGGAGATTAACAGCATATACGAGAAGTTCGATTTTGACGACAAGATTGCACTTCTTAACACCCGCAAACGTCTTTACAGCGACATCTACCAGATGGACGATATGGTGGGATATTTCTATGGTGCATTGGCTCCCGACTCAGGATATATCCACTTGTTTGACATTCGCAAGTATTTTAACGGTTTCTATGTCGCCCTGCCCACACTTTCCGACCCCAACAAACTCGATTTCAACGTGCATTGGGACAAGATGCTTGATATCTTCCATGAATATCAGCAGTGGGTAAACATTATGGGTGTGCCGACAGTAGGACACCTCAACGACAAGATTTTGAATGGCGACACCAGCGAACTCATAAAGATTGCCGAGGCTTTCCACGAAAAGAAGATTGCACAGATTGCCGATCAGATTCTCGCAGCACACAACGAAAGAGGTGCCAGCATAGTGCTTATTTCGGGACCTTCATCGAGTGGCAAGACCACAACTTCGAAACGCATAGGCATTCAGCTTCGTATGCTGGGCCTTGACCCCGTGCTTATCTCGCTGGACGACTACTTTGTCGATAGGGAACGTACTCCACGCGATGAGAGTGGTGACTACGACTACGAGGCTTTGGAGGCCATCGACCTTGAACTACTTAACAGCGACCTCAAACGCCTTATGGCTGGAGAGAGTGTCGAAGTGCCACGCTACGACTTTATCTCGGGCACTCGTCAGTGGCACGAGAAACCGTTGCAGCTGAACGGGAACTCGATACTCATCATGGAGGGCATTCACGGCCTTAACCCGCGTCTTACGCCGAGCATACCCCGCGACAAGAAGTTTGGTATCTATGCGTCGTGCCTCACATCGGTTACAATGGATAATATCTCCCGTATTGCCACGACCGACAATCGTCTGTTGCGTCGTATCACACGCGACTACGCCACACGCGGTCATTCGGCTCTGGCTACATTGCAACGCTGGCCCAGCGTGCGTCGCGGCGAGGAGAAGCACATCTTCCCCTATCAGGAGGAGGCCGATGTGATGTTCAACTCATCACTCTTCTACGAGATTTGCGTCTTGCGTCAGAAGATTGAGCCCATTTTGCGTGAGGTACCCAACACCGAGCCGGAGTATGCCGAGGCAAGACGCCTGTTGAAGTTCCTCGACAACTTCACGCCTATCTCTCCCGACGAGATTCCGCCGACATCCATTCTGCGAGAATTTATCGGCGGCAGCAGTTTCAAATATTAATAAGTTAAAACACAGAAAAGCATATGATACTTACAACCACGCCCACCATAGAGGGCAGAACAATCGTTGAATACAAAGGCGTTATATTCGGTGAAGTCATAGTAGGAGTGAATTTCCTGAAAGATTTTGCCGCAGGCATTCGCGACCTTATCGGAGGCCGTTCAAACACCTATGAGCAGGAGCTTGTCGAGGCTCGCCGAACTGCCATGGAGGAGTTGAGGGCACGAGCCGTAGCCATTGGTGCTGATGCTGTCGTGGGAATAGATATCGACTACGAGGTATTGGGACAAGGTGGCAGTATGCTGATGGTTACAGCATCGGGCACGGCAGTCAAACTCGGATATTAATCAAGCATATTACAAACAAAACTATAAAAAACTAACAACAATGTTCGACAAGTTTATGAAACGCCACATTGGCGTAACAAATCAACAGGATCTCAACGATATGTTGAAGGTTATCGGTGTAGAGTCTGTCGAGGAGCTTATTTCGCAGGTTATCCCCGCCTCTATCCGCCTGAAAAAACCTATTGCTCTGCCCACCGAGGGTATGAGTGAGTATGAATTTGCAGCACACGTTGCCTCACTGGCAGCAAAGAACCGTCGTCTGCGTTCATTTATTGGTATGGGATTCTATCCAGCGGCCGTTCCTGCCGTTGTCAGCCGCAATGTGTTTGAGAATCCTGCATGGTACACCTCTTACACACCCTATCAGGCCGAGATATCACAGGGTCGTTTGGAGGCTCTGCTGAACTTCCAAACCGCCATTCTCTCGCTTACAGGTATGCAGATTGCCAACTGCTCACTTCTTGACGAGGCCACAGCGGCGGCCGAGGCTATGCTTATGATGTATGCCCTGCGTTCGCGTGACGCCGTTAAGGAGGGTCGCAACCAGCTCTTTGTGGATAAGGATATCTTCCCGCAGAATCTCGATGTATTGCTCACTCGCAGCGAGCCATTCGGCATTGAGCTTATTGTCGATGACTTTGCTACATACGAGTTCTCAGGCAAGGAGTTCGGTGTATTGGTGCAGTATCCTTCGGCTTCGGGCGAGGTACGCGACTATGCCGCTTTTGCCGATAAGGCACACGCCAAGGGTGCTTTGGTTGCCGCCATTGCAGACATTTTGTCACTGGCACTTCTGACCGCTCCCGCAGAGTGGGGTGCCGATATTGCCGTAGGCTCTACACAGCGTCTGGGCTGTCCTATGGGTTTCGGCGGTCCTGCAGCTGGTTATATGGCGTGCCGCGAGGCCTACAAGCGTAACATTCCCGGCCGTATCATCGGCGTATCGGTGGACCGTCTGGGCAACAAGGCCCTGCGTATGTCGTTGCAGATGCGTGAGCAGCACATCAAGCGTGAGAAGGCCACATCGAACATCTGTACAGCGTCGGCTCTGATGGCCTCTATGGCAGGTTTCTACTGCGTATATAATGGTGCCGAGGGCTTGCGTCGTGCCGCTATGACGGCTCACACATCGGCTGTTGCCATTGCCGAGGCATTGAAGTCGTTGGGCTACAAGCTCACTCACAAGGATATATTTGACACCGTAGAGGTTGCTGCCGAGGCTGCCGTAGTTCAGGATATTGCTCTTGCAGCAGGCATCAACTTCCACTACCCATCGGAGGGTAAGGTTCGCCTCTCAACAGATGAGGTTACTACTCCCGAAGAGGTAGAGGCTATCGTGGCTATCTTCGCCGAGGCCGCCGGCAAGAAGGCGAAGGCCGTGAAGATTTCAGACAAGGTGGCTCTGGCCGACAATATGCTCCGCAAGAGTGCCATTCTCACCGAACCCGTCTTCAACCGCTACCGTTCGGAGAGTGATATGATGCGTTATATCAAGCAGCTGGAGTTGCGTGATATCTCGTTGGCAAACTCTATGATTTCGCTTGGCTCTTGTACAATGAAGCTCAACGCTGCCGCTATTATGCAGCCTCTCTCACTGGCCGGCTTCCAGGATATGCACCCCTTTGCACCTGCCGACCAGACCGAGGGTTATGCCGAGCTTATCTCGGAGCTGGAGAACGACCTCGCCACAATCACAGGCTTTGCAGGTTGCTCTTTGCAGCCCAATTCGGGTGCTGCGGGCGAGTATTCGGGTCTTATGGTTATCCGTGCTTACCACCAGAGTCGCGGTCAGGGCTATCGCAACATCATTCTCATTCCGGCATCGGCACACGGTACTAACCCCGCATCGGCCGCTATGGCAGGTATGAAGATTGTAACCGTTGCCTGCGACGAAAACGGAAATATTGATGTCGAGGATTTGAAGGCAAAGGCTTTGGAGTACTCATCGGAGTTGTGCGGATTGATGGTTACCTACCCATCGACACACGGCGTATTCGAGAGCCGCATACGCGAGATTGTAGATGCAGTACACGATGCGGGAGGTCAGGTATATATGGACGGTGCGAATATGAACGCACAGGTCGGCCTTACCAACCCCGGATATATTGGTGCCGATGTTTGCCATCTCAACCTTCACAAGACCTTCGCAATGCCTCACGGTGGCGGTGGTCCGGGTGTAGGCCCTATCTGCGTGGCAGAGCATCTCAAACCATTCCTCCCCTCTCACCCCGTTGTTGCTACGGGCGGCGAGGATGGTATCACGGCTGTATCGTCTGCTCCCTGGGGCTCGGCGATGTTGCTCCCGATTACCTATGGTTATATCAAGATGCTCGGCGAAGAGGGTTTGCGTCACTCTACCGAGATGGCTATCGTAAATGCCAACTATATGTCGTCGGCATTGAAGAACGAGTATCGTACCTACTATTCGGGCGAGACAGGCCGCGTGGGTCACGAGATGATTCTCGACCTCACTCACTTCAAGCACGACTACGGCATCGACTGCGGCGATATTGCTCACCGCCTGATGGACTACGGCTTCCACGCACCTACCCTCTCGTTCCCCGTACATGAGACGCTGATGGTGGAGCCTACCGAGTCGGAGCCGAAGGCCGAGATGGATCGCTTTATGGAGGCTCTCGTTCAGATTAAGCGTGAGTGCGAGGCAGCCGCCGCATCGGGCGAGAAGGATAACGTGGTGGTGAATGCACCGCACACAGCCGTAGAGTTGGCGGGCGAGTGGTCACACCCCTACACGCGTGCCGAAGCTGCTTTCCCGTTGGAGTGGGTTAAGGCGGCGAAGTTCTTCCCCTATGTAACGAAGATTGACAATGGCTACGGCGACCGTAACCTTGTCTGCTGCAATGTAGATTAAAATAACATACTATAATCAGAGAGGCCGGCAGTAATCTGCCGGTCTTTTTTATTACATTGAGTTGAGTAGTCAGGTGTTTCTCCTACTTATAAAAATAAAAAAATCTTTTTGAAATTTGGTAACTCCGCACGAAGTATGTACCTTTGTGAGGCTGAAATAAAAACGAGTAAAAACTAAAAACATAAAAGATATGAAAGTAGAGAATTCAAAGATGGTGTCGGTGCACTACACACTGACAGTTGATGGTCAGATTGCTGACCAGTCACGCGAGGGTCAGCCCTTGCAGTTTATCTGCGGTACAGGTATGTTGTTGCCCAAGTTCGAGGGTGCAATTATGGGCAAGGAGCCCGGCGAGAAGGTATCGTTCACATTGGCTCCCGCCGATGGTTATGGCGAGATTATCCCCGAGGCTATAGTAGACCTTCCAAAGTCAATCTTTATGATTGACGGCAAGGTAGCTGACGAGTTGCTCACCGTAGGTAACATTATCCCTATGGCTGACGCACAGGGCAACCGTATGAACGGCATCGTGAAGGAGGTAGCCGAGGAGACCGTTAAGATGGACTTCAACCACCCTATGGCAGGCAAGACCCTGAACTTCGATGTTGAGGTTGTCGAGGTACGCGACGTAACACCCGAGGATTTGGCTTCACAGGGAGGTTGCGGTTGTGGTTGCCACGACTGCGAAGGCGGTTGCGAGGGTGGCTGCGACAGCGATTGCGGCTGCAACTAATCTACAAACAGACAACAAGGGGCCGCAGATATGGTTTGCGGCTCCTTTTTTATTGTACCGATGCCTATTACAGACATAGTAGATGCTGTTTCAGCACCATATACCGTGTGGCGTACGCTTCGCGGCATAGAGCCTCTGTGTCATAACGGCAGAGCCACTTTCGTTACGGGAAATGCTGCCGTAACCTTTACGGTGATGCACGAGGGGCGAAAGAAGATTCTCAAATGCTACACCCGCAGCAACCCCTATCTCCGCGAGATATATGGCTCGAAGTACTATCCCAAAGAGCTGTGCGTCATAGCTCCGACAGGCAGTCAGATGTGGGTCGATTGTCTGCTGTACGACTACATCGAGGGCATATCGCTTGACGAGGCGATATGTGCGGCACGCGACTGTCACGATATTGCACTTCTGGCAAGGGCCTTTGACACTATGGCGTGTCATATCCTCGCCGACAGCGCCTCACACGGAGATTTGAAGCCGGAGAATATCATCGTCACACCCTCGATGGAGATGATTCCGATAGATTATGACTCGGCATTCACACCCTCGCTTGCAGGCAAGCCTGCCACGGAGGTGGGTACGGCCGGCTATCAGCACCCTGCACGCGACACTCGCTTCTTCGACAAGCATCTCGACGACTACTCCATAGCTATAATATCAACACTGCTGCATATAGCTGCAACAGACTTTTCGATTGTGGAGAGGTTTCGCGATACACACGAAAACCCCTTGCAGCCACGCGACATAATAGCAGGCAAATGCCCATATTTAAGCACCCACACAGAGGCCTTTGCACGCCGAGGAGATGCCATACGTTATCGCATTGCGAACATGCTCACATCGGCCTGGCCGCGACTCTTCAACCTCGATAGCACACTCCGTTTCACGCAGGCAGAAAACCTTGCGACCTCAACCGAAGGAGCCTACCTTGATGAGGAGAATGGTCTTTGGGGTTGCCGCAACGATGAGGGATGGATTATTCCACCACTCTACGACAGCGGTTTTGACCCTGCCGAGGGTTATATGATTGCTATGCTTGGCGGTTACGCCCATCTGATATCGATTACCGAGGGCAAGGTGGTACACTCCTTCGAGAAGGGTATAATGGCAAGGTCGGTATCCAATGGCGAGGTTGTCATTCGCGACAAGGATGGCAATCGCACGAGCATAGCACTAAAATCCTTACTCGCAGATTAGTGCGGTTTGGCAAAGATGATACGGCACTTGTTGTAAATTTCGGCTAAAAAGTGTAAATTTGCATCAATTAGAGATATTGTCAATGTATTCACAGGAGATAACACGCAAGCACCGCACCGCATTTGTCATTGCACTTGACCGTTCCGGCTCAATGCAGGAGCAGATGCGTTATGGGCGTTCTATGCAGACCAAAGCCTCTATCCTGTCACATACGGCGGGAGCTCTCATCACAGAGCTTATCGACCGTTGTCGTCGCACCGATGCACTACGAAACTACTACGATATAGCCGTTGTAGGTTATGGTAACGACGAGGTGGAGATGTTGCTGGGTGGCGACGGGTTTATTGCGATAGATGAGCTGGAACGCCATCAGCCCGCAGAGATCATAACCACAACCGAAGAGCATCTGCCCGACGGCTCGTGGGCTATGGTGGAGCATCGGTCAGTAGAGTGGTTTGAGCCAAAAGCTGAGGGAAATACTCCTATGTACGAGGCTATGCTGCGAATACGCGATCTTGTGAAGGATTGGTGTGCCAAAACAGAGAACAAGGAGAGTTTCCCGCCCGTAGTGATACACATCACCGATGGCGAGACTTCGGACTGCGACGACAGGGAGCTGATAGACATCTGCTCGCAGATTAAGCAGACAGGCACAGCCGACGGCAATACCCTCCTGCTGAACATTCACATATCGGCAAACAGTCAGCTTCCGGCAATATTGTTTCCTATGCCCGACGAGATACTGGCAGCGAGTCATCACGCCAAGACTCTGGCCGATTGTTCGAGCATTATGCCCGATACATTCAACGAAGCGATATGCAGTTTGAAGGGGCGTGCTGCCATACCGCCGTTTATAGGTATGGGTTACAATGCCTCCGTTATTGAGTTGCTCTCGATAATCAACATCGGCTCACGCAGTGCCTCCAATATGCAGTAGTTATGGCAACAATTTCGGCATTCCGCAAAGCTTTGAGCTCTCCGATAGAGCACTTTCGCACGATTCCCAATATTGTGTGGAATGGTTGTCCTATTGTCCGTTCGACATATTTTGCAGAGTGTCGTGCAACCCTCGCCGGATGTCCTGTGATGCTCTTTATGCCTCTCACCCGTGATGCTCTGCTGCGTGTGGAACGCCTATGCACACTGAAAAAACATCTGACATCGCAATTAGTACCACAACTGACAATTCTACGCCAAGAGATGCGTTACAACGCCATCGGAGAGGACGGTTTTGAAGACATATTGCTGGAGCCATACCATTTAGGGAACACTCTGTCGGAGTATCTAAATATGGCTGCAACCGACAACAGCATCGTTCCGACCCTATTGACAGCCCTTGACACACTGAAAGAGGAGTTGCAGAGAGCAAACCTTTCACTCAACAACGTGCGGGCCGAAAACCTTATCCTCGACAGCAACAACACTCTGCGACCCATACGCTGGTACTACGCCACCGAGGGTGCAGGCGGTGATGACGAGGCTTTCAACGAGTTACGCACGAAGATTGCATCTGTGGCAAAGACGGCAGAGGAAAATGCAGAGTCGTATGCAGATATGATGCTGCGAGAGCCCGATACAGCGACCTATAATGTTGTGGGATACGACCCATCGCTATACATCAACCACCTCGATATGACCGAGGGTCTGATTGCCGTTGAGACCCATCGCGGCTGGGGATTTATTGACTGCGACGGCAATATCGTCATTGAGCCGCAATATGGCTGGGCGAGTCAATTCTGCGAGGGGCGTGCCGAGGTGGAGACTGCCGACGGCATGGGTCTTATAAACAAGCGTGGAGAGTATATTATTTCGCCCGAGTACAACATCGTGGACTATGACCACATAACAGGCAACTCGCTAGTAAACAAAGACGATTGCTGGGCGTTATTCAACTATTCGGGAGAGATGATTGAGCCGTTCAGCACTGAAAAACCGAAAATTTAGAAAACCAAAAAAATATTCAATATGGAACAGACAAAATGTCTTATCATAGGTAGCGGACCTGCGGGTTTTACCGCTGCAATTTACGCTTCGCGTGCAAATCTTTCGCCTATCGTTTATGAGGGCATCGAGCCCGGCGGTCAGCTCACCACAACGACCGAGATTGAGAACTTCCCCGGCTATCCCGAGGGTATCGGCGGTACGGAGATGATGGCCGACCTGAAGCGTCAGGCACAGCGTTTTGGAGCCGATGTACGCTTCGGCATCGTAACCGACATTGACTTTGATGTTCGCCCGTTTGTGGTAACCATCGACGGTGAGAAGAAGATTGAGGCCCAGACGCTTATCGTTGCTACTGGTGCTTCGGCAAAGTATCTCGGTCTGGAGTCGGAGGCGAAGTTCAGAGGCATGGGCGTGAGTGCCTGTGCAACATGCGACGGTTTCTTCTATCGCAAGCAGGATGTAGCCGTTGTGGGCGGTGGCGACACAGCCTGCGAGGAGGCAACCTATCTTGCATCTATCTGCAAGCAGGTATATCTGATTGTAAGAAAGCCCTTCCTGCGTGCATCAAAGGCTATGCAGGAGAGAGTCTTCAACACACCGAATATCAAAGTTATGTTTGAGCATAACACAGTCGAGGTTCTGGGCGACGAGGATGGCGTTACGGGTGCTCGTCTGCGTCACGCTTCGGGCGAGGAGACCACCATCGACATCAGCGGTTTCTTCCTCGCCATTGGTCATCACCCCAACACCGAGCTCTTCAAGGGTAAGCTGGAGCTCGACGAGGAGGGTTATATCAAGACTATCCCCGGAACATCGAAGACCAACATCGAGGGTGTCTTTGCTGCGGGCGATGTGAAGGATCCCCACTATCGTCAGGCCATCACAGCTGCCGGTTCGGGTTGCATTGCTGCACTCGATTGCGAACGTTACCTGTTGAGCAAATAGTGTCGCAGCGTGTCAATAGCAGTAACCATACTCGGTAATACTTCGGCCAAGCCTACACCTACGGGACACCCCTCGGCACAGGTCGTGAACATCAACGAACAGCTCTTTTTGGTTGATGCCGGCGAGGGTGTGCAACGACAGATGATGCGTTATGGTCTATCGCCATTGAAACTGCGTGCCATATTTATCTCGCACCTGCACGGCGACCATCTGTTCGGGTTATTTCCACTGCTCTCGACAATGGGGCTTTATGGTCGTCGTACTCCGCTGAAAATATATGCTCCACGCCCCTTTGGCGAGATGTTGGAGGGCTTTTTGAGGCTCTTTGAGAGTGACCTGCCCTACACGCCCGAATGGGTTGAGGTGGATACCACCAAGAACCGCATAATCTGGGAGAATGACACCACCGAGGTATGGACTCTGCCCTTGCGACATCGTGTGCCGACGGCGGGTTATCTGTTCCGTCAGAAGGAGCCGGCACTCAATGTAAGCAAATATGCCATAGAACGTTATGGCCTTTCGGTGGCACAGATCGTGGCAGCCAAACGAGGCGAGGATATCACACTCGACAGTGGCGAAAGATTGCCGAACAGCGATATCACCTATCGTCCTTACGGGACACTCGCCTACGCCTACTGCTCCGACACCAACTACTCGGCACGCCTCGCGAAGATGGTTGCGGGGGTGGATATGCTCTACCACGAAACAACATACGCCGCAGCCGAAAAGAAGATAGCCAAAGAGAGGGGCCACGCCTCAACTGCCGATGCCGCCAAAGTAGCACTTGCGGCCGGCGTGGGGAGGCTTCTTATCGGCCATTTCTCGTCACGCTACAAAGATTTGCAGCCATTAGTGGAGGAGTGTCGCGAGATATTCCCTGCATCGGATATCGCCGAGGAGGGCAAGACATTTTTGATTGAACCAAAGAGTCAGAAACTATGACAAAAGCCGAGATACAATTCGTTCGTTCGCTTGCCGACAAACGCACGCGTGACGAGGAGCATCTGTTCATTGCTGAGGGCGACAAGCTCATAGCCGAGATTATCGCTTCGGGGTGGAAGATTCGCCACCTCTACGCCTTGGAGGGCCACTTTGAGGGGCATGCCGAGCAGGTTTCGCCAAAGGAGATGGAACGCCTTTCGCAGCTGAAAACAGCCTCAACATCGCTGGCCGTCGTGGAGCAACCACGCCATAAGACTCCCACCACCGCCTCTGCCGAGCAGCTGGCGTTGGCTCTGGACGGCGTACAAAACCCAGGTAACCTCGGTACTATTATACGCCTTGCCGACTGGTTTGGTGTGGAGGATATCTTCTGCTCGGAGGATACAGCCGACTGCTTCAATCCCAAGGTCATACAGGCAACAATGGGAGCTATACTGCGTGTGAGGGTTCACTATCTGCCTCTTGCAGATTTTCTTGCTCGCACCGCAACACAAGGTGTGCCTGTTTACGGCACTATGCTCGATGGCGAGAACATCTACGATGCCGAGTTAAAGGCCGGTGGAGTGATTGTTATGGGCAACGAGGGTAAAGGCGTTAGCGAGGCATGTGCCCGACACTTCACGCATCGTCTGCTCATCCCCACCTACCCCGCCGACAGACAAGGCTCCGAGTCGTTGAATGTGGCTATGGCTACGGGCATCGTATGTGCCGAATTCCGTCGCCGCACGAGGGGTTAAAACAAACCAAAAATGATACAAAACGACCTTTGCGGAGGTCGTTTTTTCTTTTACGAAAGTGCAAAATCGCAAGAAAACGCTAATAATTGAAAATTATTAGTATATTTGTGGTTTGAAAACGATTGAATTTATGTCAGGTAACAGACTCAAAATAGGAATCACGCAGGGCGACACAAACGGTGTAGGATGGGAGATTATACTCCGCACACTGGCCGACAGCCGCACAACAGAGCTATTTACGCCTGTGGTGTATGGCTCACTCGCCGCTGCAAAAACATATATGCCGCTGCTCGAAAAGAATAACGACGAGGAGTTGAGCAGTAAGATACAATTCAACGTAGTGGCTTCGGCTGCCGAGGCTCGCTACGGCAAGATAAACCTTGTGGAGTGCAGCGACGTAAAGCCCACACCTGGTGTTGCTTCGAAGGAGGGTGGCAAGGCCGCAGTGGAGGCATTGGAGAGAGCCGTTGCCGACCTGAAGGATGGCACTCTTGACGCTATGGTCACAGCTCCCTTTGACAAGGAGATGGCACAGAGTGAGGAGTTTTCGTTCACGGGCCACACAGAGTTTATGGCATCGCACCTGGGCGGCGAGCCTATGATGATTATGTGCAGCGACCGCCTGCGTGTCGGTCTGGTTACTATCCATATCCCCGTAGCCGAGGTGAGCAAGAGTATCTCGAAGGAGAAGATTGTGGAGGCACTCGACACCCTGCGTCAGTCACTCAAAGAGGACTTCGGCATCGTGGAGCCACGTATCGCCGTTCTGGCACTCAACCCACACGCTGGCGAGGGAGGCATGCTCGGCTCGGAGGAGCAGGAGATTATCAAGCCTGCCATTGTGGAGGCTTTCGAGAAGGGAGTTCTTGCCTTTGGTCCATTCCCTGCCGACGGTCTGTTTGCAGCCGGTGGCTATGCGAAGTATGATGCTGTGCTGGCAATGTATCACGATCAGGGTTTGACACCGTTCAAGACCCTCTCGCCCGATGGTGTGAACTTTACAGCGGGCTTATCAGCCGTACGCACATCGCCCGACCACGGCACTGCATACGACATCGCAGGCAAGGGCATAGCCGATCCGCAGTCGATGCGTAACGCCATCTATACGGCTATCGACATCGTGCGTCACCGCGAGGCGTGGGGCGACTGGACAGCAAAACCTTTGCAGCACTTCGAACGTGAGAAGGGTCGCGATGTGTCGGTTAAGGATTTGAAACTGCCCGAACAGGAAGAGGAGAATTAACACGGGTCCGACGATGTATTCCGTCTCGTAATTGTGGAAGCATCGGAAGGCTCAAAACAATAAACAACTTAAATTATTATTATGATTAAAATTACTTTTCCCGATGGCTCAGTAAGAGAGTTTGCCAAAGGGACAACAGCTTACCAAGTAGCCGAGAGTATCAGCCCTCGTTTAGCTGCCGACTGTCTGGCCGCTTCGGTAAATGATGCAACGGTCGATATGGGCCGTGCAATCGACGAGGATGCAACAATCAAGTTTTTCAAGTGGGACGACGCCGAGGGCAAGCACGCCTTCTGGCACACATCATCACACCTCTTGGCCGAGGCATTGCAGAGCCTCTACCCCGGCATTAAGTTCGGTATCGGTCCCGCTATTGACAATGGTTTCTACTACGATGTAGATTCTCCGACACCCATCACCGAGGGCGACCTTGCCACCATCGAGCAGAAGATGATGGAGCTGGCTCGTCAGAAGGAGGAGCTCGTGCGTTCAGAGGTTTCAAAGGCAGAGGCCTTGAAGACCTTCACCGAGAAGGGTGACCAATATAAGGTAGAGTTGATTCAGGATTTGGAGGACGGCTCTATCTCATTCTATACAAACGGTTCATTTACCGATCTTTGCCGTGGTCCGCATATCCCCAACACGGGCTTTATCAAGGCTGTGAAGCTGACATCCGTAGCGGGTGCTTACTGGCGTGGTAACGAGAACAACAAGATGCTTACCCGTATCTATGGTGTATCGTTCCCCAAGAAGTCGATGCTCGACGAGTATCTGGCGATGATTGAGGAGGCCAAGAAGCGTGACCACCGTAAGTTGGGCAAGGATTTGGAGCTCTTTATGTTCTCACAGCGTGTAGGCCAGGGTCTGCCAATGTGGTTGCCGAAGGGTGCCGAATTGCGTGACCGTCTGGAGCGTTTCCTGCGTCAGATTCAGAAGGATTACGGCTACTTGCAGGTAATCACTCCGCATATCGGTAACAAGGATCTCTATGTTACTTCGGGCCACTATGCAAAGTATGGAAAGGACTCATTCCAGCCTATCCACACTCCATTCGAGGGCGAGGAGTA
>JAFNXQ010000024.1 GCA_017383445.1 Alistipes sp. | reverse complement strand
TCCAATCGAAACCCTCGTTTGCTACATTCTTAATTTCTTCCATAATTTTTGGAATGTTTTGCGATACAATCGCCCGTTAAATAGTTAATAATTAATAAGTTATGTGCTCATTATGCGTGCATACGCATACGAAGCGACTGCAAAGATAACTCTTTTTGATTAAAAATCAACAGTTTAGTGCTAATTTTTTGCAGATTTCGGTCTTGTTGAAAAGTTGTTGATTTTTCGTTTTTTGTCGGCTTTGAGCTTTGCACCTTTATTGCGTATCTTTGTTGCCTAATATGAATAGGAGTCAATATGCACTTGATTGATAATATTTTACAACACTATGGCTGGCAGGGTATGTCGCTGGCTATCATTATCTTATTGCTTTTTATAATTCAGCTGTGGTACTACCTTGTGCGTTATGGCAGGGTGAGTCGCTACCGCAATTCCCGCCGCAAGAAGAAGCTCTCGACCGAGCCACCCGTATCGGTCATCGTGCCGATGTTTGCGGAGGACTATACCTACCTCGAAACAACACTCCCGCAGTTGCTGGGTCAGCAGTATGCTGCGACCTATGAGGTTGTGGTGGTCTATGTGGGTTCCGACCGCGATTTTTACGAGGAGCTGATGCGTATGCGACAGTGGCATCCTACGCTTATCGTTACGAAGATTGAGTTCAATCCCCGCTTCCCCATATCGGTCAAGATGGCTCTGAATGTGGGTATCAAGGCGGCCAATAACGAGCATATCCTCATCACGACAACCGACTCTACACCCGCTTCGCAGCAGTGGCTGGCGATGATGGGCAAGGCCTTTATGCGTGGCGATATAGTGCTGGGCTACACGCTGTTGGAGCATAAGTCGGGCCTGGCTAACTACCTGATGCGTGCGTCGCGTCTGCAGATGTCGATGTATTGGCTCGCGGCGGCGGTCAAGGGATATACCTATCGCGGCTCACGAAATAATTTCGGCTTTACGAAGAGCATCTATTTCAAGCATAAGGGTTTCAACTTTCTCAATATGAATATTGGCGAGGAGGACCTCTTTGTGCAGCAGATTGCCAAACCCAACAATGTCAGTGTGGTACTTATCCCCAAAGGCTCGATGATAGAGCTGCCGTGGGGCGGTCTGGGCTGGTGGCTCTCGCAGTTGCGACACTTCGGCTCGGCCTATCGCTTCTATCCGCAGATGGCACGCAACGCTGTGGAGTGGGATTTGGGTAGTCAGTTGCTCTTCTTCCTGACGGTGCTTACGGCGTTGATTTTTATGCCGTTGGAGTTTAAGTTGGCGGCGTTGCTGCTGCTCGTCGTACGCTATGTGGTGGCTGCACTGCGTGTGCGTTCTGTTGCCAAGCGAGTGGGCGAGAAGGGTATGGTATTGCGATACTTCCTCTTCGATATGTTCAACCCCGTGATGATGTTGCTGGTGCGAATTATGCTTGTGCGTAAAGACGATACCGTATGGAGATAGCCGATTACATAATTGCCGAGGACAAGGAGCTGGTTGCATTGACACTTGGGGGCGATGATATAGCCTTTGAGTATCTCTTCAACCGTTACAGCGACGCCATACGAAGGCTCTTTCAGCATCGTTCCACGTCGCCTGCCGATACCGAGGATTTGTTGCAGGAGACCTTCATCAAGGTCTATGTCAATCTGCATCGCTACTCTCCTTCTTACACCTTCGGTCAGTGGGTATATACCATAGCCCGCAATACGCATATCGACTTTGAACGTTGCCGACAGGAGAATATTCCTATTAACGAGAAGTTCTCGGCTCCGGTGGCAAGTACGCCTTCGCCCGAGGAGAATCTCATAAGCCTGCAACAGCGTTCGCAGATTGAGAACTACATAGGTTGTCTGCCGGATCAGTATCGCCAGCTCTTTACGATGCGTTTTCTGGAAGATTACTCCTACGAGGAGATTGCCGAGAAGTTGCAGATGCCCATGGGTACGGTCAAGACCCGTATTCATCGTGCCCGCGAGAGGATGTGTAGGCTTATACTCGAAGGAGAAAAACATTGAGTGGCTGAATATGAGTGGCTGAATAAAAAGCCTATTTTGTCGTTATGCTTTAAGAGATAAAACTGAGGTAAAAAAAAGAGTGACTATTTTTAGCCACTCTTTTTTATGCGTTTGCGGTTGTGATTAGACTGTCATAATCTCCTTCTCCTTGGCTGCCATCAACTCGTCAAGCATCTTTGAGAACTTCTCCAGAAGCTTCTGTGCCTGTGTCTCGCCGTCCTTTGCCTCGTCCTCGGGCATACCCTCTTTCTGTGCCTTCTTGAATGCCTCCACTGCATCACGGCGTGCATTACGCAAGCTGATACGGGCATTCTCGCCTACGCCCTTAACCTGCTTTACCAGCTCCTTACGGCGTTCCTCTGTGAGGGGTGGAATGGTAAGGCGGATAGTCTCGCCATTGTTCGATGGGGTAAGGCCGATGTTTGAGTCAATGATAGCCTTCTCGATGGGGCGAATCATATTCTTGTCCCACGGCTGAATGAGTATGGTGCGTGCATCGGGAACGGTAACACTCGCCACACCCGATACGGGGGTCTGTGAGCCGTAGTAGTCCACAAATACGCTGTTCAATACGTTGGTAGATGCCTTGCCGGCACGAATATTCAGAAGCTCCTCGTCGAGGTGCTCCACCGTACGCTTCATACGGTCGGTTGCTTCACCGATGATAGTCTTTGTATCCATAGTAGTTATTATTTGAATTTTTATTCTCTCTTACTCCAATGCCTGTGTGATGGCGGCAATAAGCTCGTTGAACTCCTTGTCGTCGTAGCCTACCGATACATACACCACCTTGCCGTCCTTGCCGATGAGGAAGTTGCGGGGGATGTAGTTGGTGGCATACTTGCGGAAGATAGACTGGTCGCTATCCAAGCCCATAGGGAATGTGTAGCCCATCTTTTGGCGGAAGGTCTCTACAGCCGAATACTTCTCACCACGCGAAATGGGCAGGAAGACAAATGGCTGACCCTCAAAGCGGTCGATGATATCCTTCTCTACGCGTTTCAGCTCCTCGCGGCAGGGAGGGCACCATGTGGCCCAGAAATTGACCAGCACCACCTTGCCTTTGAGTTCCGAGAGGGTTATGCTGCTGCCGTCAAACATCTTCACCGTGAAGTCGGGAGCATCCTGACCAGCCTTGACAAGAGTGGTCTTGGCTATATCCTCCTGTGCCTGTGCGGTGGTGGGGTTTGCTATGCAGAAGATGGCAACAAGTGCCAGCACTGATAACGCTTTAAGACAAATGCTTTTCATAGTTTTAATCTTTTTAAGTTACTCCTTACAAACAAGTGTTCCGATACTCTCGCCGTCAAGCACCTTTTGCAGATTGCCCCTGGTGTCCATATCAAAGACGATGATATCCAGACCGTTCTCCTTGCAGAGTGTGAAGGCTGTCATATCCATAACCTTCAGGTTGCGAATATATACCTCGTCAAATGTTATGCGGTCGAACTTCGTTGCCGAAGGGTCTTTCTCGGGGTCTGCCGTATAGACGCCATCCACGCGAGTACCTTTGAACATAACCTCTGCCTCAATCTCTATGCCACGAAGTGCCGATGCGGTGTCGGTTGAGAAGTAGGGGTTGGATGTGCCACCACCGATGATGACCACATAGCCAGCCTCCAACAGCTCTATCGCCTTCGCCTTTGAGTAGTACTCGCCGATAGGCTCCATTCGTATAGAGGTCAAAACCTTGGCCTTCACGCCATTGTCCTCCAATGCCGACTGCAATGCGAGGGAGTTGATGATGGTCGCCAGCATACCCATCTGGTCGCCCTTCACGCGGTCGAAGCCCCTCTTTGCACCTTGCAGGCCACGGAAGATGTTACCGCCACCTATGACGATGCCTATCTGCACGCCTGTTGCTACGGCAGCCTTAATCTGCTCGGCATAAGATTGAAGTACCTGTGGTGAGAGGCCGAAGCCCTGCTCTCCTTGCAGCGATTCGCCACTGAGTTTGAGAAGTATTCTGTTGTATTTCATATTGTATATCGTTTTATCTAAATGCGAAGATACGAAAAAATCTTGATATCCCGCAATGTAGAGGCTCTTTTTTGCTCAGCTTTTTTATTTGAGGCAACATTCCGGCTTTTTGGTGCCGTGTGTTGCGTTTGTGGGCAGTAAGTATAAATGCGTATTTTCTGCC
>JAFNXQ010000023.1 GCA_017383445.1 Alistipes sp. | reverse complement strand
TCGGTCGTCTATTATACAAAACTTGTGATGTAACAACTTGTCTGTTGTATTCCAATAAAGGCAGCCTCCATTTTCAACAAATTGGTCAAAATCTACATCATTTGAATCCGACAAATTAATTTCATCCTTATAAAAATCGCCGAGGTTTGCACCCCGACGATAGTAATTTTCAGAAGATTATTCACTATAATGACCTACTCTCCTTTTGGAACGGAATAGATTCTTACGCCTCAGGCTCTTTCGTCACTCTGAGGGAGCATTAGCGACCGTGAGAGTCTATTACATCAGAGATTCTCACGCAAAAACAAGTTTTGCTCAGAATGACGTTAAACACTTGTTAGCTACAACAAACCACCCTTGCGGAACGAATAACTGCCCTCCGACGAGATGATAACGTGGTCGAGCAGATTGATATCAAACAGTGCCGCCGCATCTTTAACACGCTGTGTGAGAGTCCGATCCGCACCACTCGGCTCGGCAGCACCCGACGGATGGTTATGCGTCAGGATGATATTCGTAGCCAGCAGTTCCAAAGCTCGCTTCACGACCAGACGATGATCCACTACGGTAGCCTGCACACCGCCCTGACTCACTCGCTGGCGTTCAATCAGACGATTTGACGAGGTGAGGTACAATACCCAGCACTCCTCGTGCTTCAACCCATCGAACAGAGGTCGCATAACCCTTGCAACATCGCCATCCGAGGAGATACTCTCAACATTTTGAGAGGTCACAGCACCCACTCTACGCCCTATCTCCGCCGCCACAATCAACCTCTCGGCACGTTTCAAACCCAGCCCCTCGGACATTCGCAGACGCGAGATTTCGGCGTGCGATATATTGGCCAGCGAGCCATACTCCGATAGCAAAGCATCGGCCACCGCCAGCGGAGAACGCCTCTCATCGGCCGCCTCCACCATCAGTGCCAGCAGTTCCCTGTCATCAAGGCTTGCGACACCTCTTGACACCAGTTTGTTATGCAGATTTTCCATCTGTCGTTACGATATTATCTTTTGTAGCAGACGTTGCTCCGTCTTCAGCACTCTCCTTTATCACTTCGGCGGATATTGTTTTGTCCAATCTGGCAGGCCTTGTGCCTCGGTTGCGTCGAACTCTTTTGACGCTTTTCTGCGGAGCTGTATTTTCAACACCGCCCTCCGCTGTTTTGTCATCACCGGCTTTCGCAACGGTTTCGGAGCTTTTCTCCGCTATATTTTCTGCCACCTCTGCGACACTCTTAGCTGGTGCTTTCGGCTTTCTTTTTCTCTCCGTTTTTGCTACGACGGGAGTCTCTGTCGCACTCTCCCCTTTCGCTACTACGGAAGCACTATTTTTACGAGAACGGCCACCGCGAGTCTTGGCCACTTTTCCGGTTTTTTCCTCCGTTGGAATATCCTCTTTTTCAGAGGTATTAACCTCGGCAGCCTCAACTTTTACTTCGGCAGGCTTAACATCACTCTCTACAACCTCATTTCTGCGTTGCGGCTGACTCTTTTTAGACTTTTCAATGGTCTGCTTTGACGTAGCCGCCTCACCTGACAACCTTGATTGCTGAGCCTCCAGCACATCGAGTTTATCCATTAGCTTGGTGCAGTCGTCATCGCTTACACCGTGAGCAACCGACGAAGCAGCACGCTGCTCGGCCTCCTTCTTAGAGTCACCAACGCCATAACCCACCTCGATATTATCAATCAGCACCTTGCTGTAAAACGAGGGATGCGTAGATGAGAAATACTTATCATTATGGGTGGAGAAGCGTATCGTATGATGATTCTTCTGGCACCACTCTATCAGACGACTCTTGAAATCGGTCTCGGCCTCGGTCAGATCATCGACCTTGATGTAATCAACAAAAATCTTGTTAATCAGCAGGCGGTTCACAAAGTCATAACCCTGATCAAGGTAGATAGCTCCCATCATAGCCTCAAACGCATCGCCATAGATATGTTTCTGCGACACATTATTCGATGTGTGCGAGATGACATAATCATCCAGACCGATACGCTTTGCAACATCGTTCAGCGTCTGACGCGAAACCATCTTTGAACGCAGCTGTGTCAGGAATCCCTCATCCTTATCAGGGAACTCAATAAACAGATAATCTGAGGTAACACTCTCTATCACAGCATCCCCCAGATACTCCAGACGTTCATTGTTAAGCTGTCGGCCATCTTCGGTTGCTACCGATGCCGACTTATGAATAAGGGCAACCTTATAAAGTTCTATATTGTTCGGAATAAATCCGAACATATCATCAATAGCGGCATAAAACCGCTTATCCTTGCCGAAATTACGACGAAACGGACGAAGAATAAAATCTATCAACGTGGTAAATATTTGTCGTGTAAATAACAACCGTTGCCACCGGCCTGAAAGATATCACAACCCCCTACATCAAAGTATCGAAGTTGTCATATTGAAATAATGCACAAGGCGACAATAAGCAACACAAAAAAAATGGGCTAAATCGAAGGAGTTGCATCCTCCGACATAGCCCTAACTCTCTTCGTAGAACGTTGTTGTTCCACTCACACCGAATACCTGCACAAACTCTCCTGTAAAAAAAAAGAAACAGCAGGACCGGTCATAACTTTTAATCTCGCAGACGATGTTATAACGAGAGATTTCGCGAACATAAATCGCCACACTAAAAGAGCATTACCCCATAGTGCCGCATCTCTCTTCGCCGGCGAGTCTATCTATACGATAAATTATTTCTTGTGAGCCTCAACGTAAGAGATAGCATCACCTACAGTAGCGATCTTCTCTGCGTCCTCATCAGGAATCTGAATGTCGAAAGCCTTCTCAAACTCCATAATCAACTCAACAGTGTCGAGTGAATCTGCGCCCAAATGAGCAGTGAAACTTGCTTCGGGTACTACCTCCTCGGCCTTAACGCCCAACTTGTCAACGATAATCTCAACAACCTTTGACTGAATCTCTGACATAATTTTACTTTTTTAGTTAAACAAATTTATTATCGATTGGTTTCAATCTTTTTAAGCATATTGCAGTGCAAAAATAACACTTTTTTATTAATTTTGGCATGGGAAATGAAAAATTTTACTTCACATATAAGCTACATTAATATTAAAACACTATAAACCAATTAATTATGAATCTTTTACTCATTTCAAACTCAACCAATGCCGGTGAGGAATATCTGAAATATCCAATCGAGCAGATTGGCAAGTTCCTGCAAGGCGTCAAGGAGATTGTTTTTGTGCCCTACGCTGCCGTTACATTTTCATACGCCGCTTATGAGGCCAAGGTGCAAGCCCGCTTCAACGAGATTGGCATAAAGGTACGTTCGGTGCATCGTGCCAAGGATCCACGTAAGATGATTCGCGAGGCGGAGGCTATCTGCGTTGGTGGCGGTAATACGTTTGCTCTTACGAAGAAGATGCAGGAGCAGGGCTTGATGAAGGCTATACTTCGCAAAATCAAAGAAGGCACACCCTATGTGGGTTGGTCGGCAGGTAGCAACGTCAGCTGCCCCACCATCTGCACAACAAACGATATGCCCATCGTAGAGCCTGAGTCATTCAAGGCAATCGGAGCTATTAAATTCCAGATCAACCCCCACTATCTCGATGCCAACCCCGAGGGTCACGCAGGCGAGACTCGCGAACAGCGTATCTTGGAGTATATCGAGGCTAACCCTCGTCGTTGGGTGGTAGGTCTTCGCGAGGGATGTATGTTGCATCTGCACGATGGCAAGATGGAGCTTATAGGTCCTCGCCCGATGAGAATATTCAAAAAGGGCGTAGAGATTTTCGAGGTTAAGGCCGGCGACGACCTTTCATTCCTGCTATAACAAGAATATGCCCTGCAATAACAAAGCCCTCATAGGGCGTCACGGCGAAGATGTGGCAGTTGGCTGGCTGAGAAACAACGGCTATCTACTACACGACCGCAACTGGCGTTGTGGTCGCTATGAGCTTGATATTGTAGCAGAGAAGCTCGGCACGATTCACATCGTGGAGGTCAAGACGCGTCGTGCCGGCTCAATGCTCTCGCCCGAACAGACCATCACGCCGACAAAGGAGGCCGCACTGCGACGTGCCGCTGCTGCCTATCTTGCACAGCATCGGCTGATGGGAGAGGTCGAGTTTGACCTTATTGCAGTGGACGACTTCCCCGATGGCAGTTGCGATGTGAGATTTATACCCAACATATTGTAGCGGACAATAAAAAAAGCGGTTGATTTTCAACCGCTTTTCTATTTCTAATGCATCGCGTGACACAGAACTACTCGTCACTCATCAACCTTTCCAAGTTGCAGTGCAGCAACGATTCATTCTCGTCGTAGAGGTGCATTCCGTTGCCGTTGCAATACTTCCAGAACTTGCAGTCGGCACACTTTCCCTTCCGAGCCCATTCGCGATTGCGATACTTTTCAAAACGGGTATTCCATATCTCCCAGAGATTATCTTTATAGATATTGCCCTGATCGAAATTTGCTCTGATGCTTGTGCAGCCCGATATTGAGCCGTCAATGCGTATTCCGGCAATACCAATGCCGGCCATACAACCAAAGAATCTGTCACGCACCTCCGCCTCGTAGCCTCCCAGAAAGCCCTCACAGGCATACGAGCAGGCAATCTTACCCTCCTTGCGGGTTGTGGCGATAAAATCCATAAGGGCTCTGTAATCGCCGCCCGACAACTGCAACGACTCATCATCAGCCGCCCTGCCCACTGGAAATATTGTAAACAGACGCCACGCCTTACAACCTTCGCCGACAAGAAAATCCTTGAATGCCGACAACGTGCCGAAGTTCTCTGGCGTTACGCAGGTGACCACATCGTAGTTTATTCCACTTCGCGTAATCAAACGCAAAGCCCTGACGGCATTCTTAAAGCTGTTAGGATTACGGCGAATGGCATTATGCTGCTCTTCGAAGCCATCCAACGACAGTGTAATGGAGCTCATACCCGCACGCAAAAGCGAGGTCATACGAGCCTCATCGAGCAGCATTCCGTTGGTAACCATACCCCAGCGATAGCCTCTTTGGCGAAGAGCATGGCCAATCTGCTCGATATCCTTACGCATAAGGACTTCGCCGCCCGTAAGCGTGATAATTACCTGACGCGGATCGAGATGCGGAGTGAGAGTATCTACCGCCCGCAGAAAGTCTTCAGCCGGCATATCGGGAGTCGCCGAAACGGCTCTGCAATCGCTACCGCAATGGACACAATTGAGATTACAACGCAGCGTACACTCCCAGAACAGAACCTTCAAGTCGTGATTCTTCACCAAGTCTCGGCGAACCGACGAGAAGAGTTCAAGGGCGATACGCTTACGCAGAGAAATCTTCGTTCCCATTACTCGGATACTCTGTTCAAAAGAATTTCGACGTTGTCGTGATTCTGCACGGTGACACGTTGCGACGACGCCTCAAATTCGCCATTCGCTGCACCATCAACATCCTTCGCACTGACATCGATTGACGAATAGAAGAATCTGTCAATGAAGAAGTGGCCATTCTCGTCGGAAATCGTCTTGATATTCGAACCGGGGACAGATACTTCGATACCGGCAACAGGCATCCTGCTCTCCGAATCGACAACCGTTCCGTTGATGTCGTCAAACGAGTCCTCCGAAATGGGAGGCGGATCAGTCGGCATTCCATAACAAGCAGTCAATATAGGGGCTGCCGAGAAACCCAGTGCCCACATACCCAACCTCTTCAACTTGGTTTTAACTGATTCTTTCATGCTCTAATTGCTATTATGTTGGACATTTTGAAAAGATGCTACAATCAAGGCATCAGCCCTCGCACCTATACAAAGGTAGCATCTTTTCTCATAAAAAGCAATGGCCGTAAAGATTTTTTCAGAAATATTATCGTCTGCGGGGCCACTCTCCAATCTCCATGTCGCGAATATCGTCGCCATCGATAACAAAACGTATTGCCGTACGCACGCTATGAAAACCATAAGCACCAGCAGCACCTGGATTGATATGTAGCAACTGATATATGGGGTCGAAGATAACTTTCAGGATATGCGAATGTCCCGCCACAAAAATGTCGGGTTTGGCGGTCTGTATCATCCTTATCGCCTGGGGGGAGTAGTGGCGTGGATAACCGCCGATATGGGTTATCAGCACCCGCTTACCTTCGCACTCAAAGCAGTTAAACTCGTCATAGACGCGTCGCATAACACCACCATCGATATTGCCATAGACTCCTTTCAACGGTTTGAATGCCGCTATCTCGTCGGCCAAAGCCAGCGAGCCGAAGTCGCCGGCGTGCCAAATTTCATCAACGTCTTTCAGAAATTGACGCAGTGGCTCGTCAAACGTGCCGTGAGTATCGGATATTACACCTATGCGTTTCATTGCTTATGACGGCTGATAATTTTTAATAGTTAGAATTGATATAGTCGGTTGGCAGAAAGAACGTGCGACACTTCCCAACCGCCTCATCCACAATGTGTGTTGTACGTTGCAAATGGCGACGCTTCAGGACAAACTCCTCCAGAAAGAGCATTATCTCGGCGTGGTTTTCGTGCATCGGTTTGCCTGCCATTGAGTGCGTTTCATACTCAACCGAGTAGAACCAATATGGTGCACCGGCACGCTGCAACTTGCGGGCGATATACTTCGAGCCATACATTCCACATCCCAGCAGAGCCACTTTATTGTAAGGCACCTGACGATCAGCCGTGCCGTGAAACAGCAACATCGGAGCTGCATCACGCGGCCAATCGGGAGCACCCGACAACGAATAGACCGCACCGGCGAACGATATCACTCCTGCATAGCGAAAACCCTCGGGCAGAATCTCACTCATCGGCAGAGCATTAGATGCAACATACTCACCCTGCAATACTGCTATGGCTCCGGCACTCGATCCGCTGATGACTATATTTTCCGGATCAATCTGCCACTCGTCGGAGTGCTCAACGATAAATTTCGTTGCACGAAACAGATCCTCAACAGCCATATTTACCGAATTCTCCATAACACCGAAAAAGCCAAACAGGCCGGGGGATTCTATACCTTTCATTCCCAGACGATAGTCAATCGACACAACATCGAAGCCCTCCGAGAGCAACATATCGAAGTATGGCAGATAGCGTTCGTTGTTACGGCTACCGTGCGAGAAACCTCCGCCAAAGGCGAACAGCACGCAAGGGTGCGCACCCTCGCCCGCACTACGATAGTGGTCGAGATACAATGGCTCCTC
>JAFNXQ010000022.1 GCA_017383445.1 Alistipes sp. | reverse complement strand
TAGTTATAAAAATAAAAATGAGGAGAAATCCGAAAATTTCTCCTCAAAATTAAGATTGTGCGGATAAAGGGACTCGAACCCCCACGCCTCTCGGCATCAGATCCTAAGTCTGACGTGGCTACCAATTACACCATATCCGCAAGGCTCAACAACTTTTTCCGTCGTTTTGCTGTGCAAAGGTAGTAAATTTATTTTATCTACGATGCTAAATCTCAAAAATTTAGATTTTTTGGCTTTTTTTGCATAATTTTGTCGCTACTTAAACTCCGGTTATGTCGAAGATTATCACACTCACACTCTCGCCACGCGAGTCTGCCGATTTGGAACTGTGTGCCTCGCTGGCGGCACAGAGGGCAGGTGTGCGTCGTGAGGATGTGGCTCTGGCACGCGTCGTGAAGCGTTCGATTGATGCCCGCCGTGCCCCCGTGAAGGTCAATATCAGCATTGAGATTTTTGAGGACAACGAGCCGCAGCCCGCACCCATACACTTCGACTACCCCGACGTGAGCCACTCTACGGAGGTTGTGGTCGTAGGCTCGGGCCCTGCGGGTCTGTTTGCTGCCCTGCGACTGATTGAGCTGGGGTATAGGCCCATACTTCTGGAACGCGGCAAGGAGGTATTGCCACGCAAGCAGGATATAGCACTGATAAATCGCAATCAGGATATAGACCCCGACTCGAACTACGCCTTCGGAGCCGGCGGTGCAGGCACATTCTCTGACGGCAAGCTGTTCACACGCAGCAAGAAACGTGGCGACTACAACAAGGCTTTACAGGCGTTGGTCTTTCACGGTGCTGCCGAGGAGATTCTCTACGAGGCACACCCCCACATAGGCACCGACCGCCTGCCACGCATCATCAGCAACATCTGCAAGACGATAACCGATGCCGGCGGCGTGATTCGCTTCAGCAGTCGCGTGTCGGGCTTCATCGTTCGCGAGGGTCGCATCTGCGGTGTGGAGGTTGGCGACGAGAGGATAGAGGGTGCTGCCGTAGTGTTGGCTACGGGTCACTCTGCAAAGGATATATATCACACGCTGCACCGCGACGGCATACGCTTGGAGGCCAAGGCCTTCGCTATGGGTGTCCGCATAGAACATCCGCAGCGACTGATTGACTCCATTCAGTATCATCTGCCCGAGAGGGGCGAGTATCTGCCCGCAGCGGCCTATACGCTTGTAAATCAGATTGAAGGTCGTGGCGTTTATTCGTTCTGCATGTGCCCCGGAGGTTTCATCGTGCCGGCAATGACCGATGCCAGACAGTCGGTGGTGAATGGTATGTCGCCCAGCCAGCGTAACTCGCGGTGGGCAAACTCGGGCCTTGTGACAGAGATACGCGTAGAGGACTTTGCACACCTCGAGGAGCAATACGGCCCATTGGCAGGTCTCGTTTTTCAGCAGCAGCTGGAGGAGGCAGCACGCCTGAACGGTGGCGACAGGCAGATAGCACCTGCACAGCGAGTGTCGGACTTCGTGGCCGGCAGAGCATCGACATCACTCCCCTCAACATCGTATCTGCCGGGACTCTGTTCGTCGCGACTTGACAGGTGGATGCCCGCCTTTATGGCTTCGGCATTGAGGAAGGGTATCGCATCGTTTGACCGCAAGATGCGTGGATATGTTACGCACGACGCAATAGTGGTAGGTGTGGAATCACGCACCTCAACACCCGTACGCATACCTCGCGACAAGGATACGCTTATGCACCCCGAGGTGAAGGGATTATTCCCTACGGGCGAGGGTGCCGGTTATGCCGGAGGTATCATCTCGGCGGCTCTTGACGGAGAACGCATCGCAAATGCCATTGCCGAATATATCGGAAAATAGGTCTGAAAATCACATTTTGATAACATTAAAATCAGGTTTTTCGCACCAAAAAGGGGGCGAATGTTAAGTTAATGTTAAAATTTATTAAAAAAATGTGAAAAATTTTTAAAAATACTTGCACGCAATACTTTTTAGCCTTATCTTTGCAGTGAAGTTTTAAGGTTCATTAGGTTAGTAGTTTTAGGTTGGTAGAGGCTATCGGAAGGTTGTAACCACAAAAAGGGGCGTTTCTGTAACGCACATGGTTACTAAGACAAGGGGCGGTGCTCGTTCTTGTGTCGAATACCTCCGAGGACCTCGATTTTTTTTGCCCTATACCGAAGCCCCAAAACAGCCGTTTATCACATAGATTTCGTTATCCCACAATAAGATAGCTCACGACAGAGCATATCGTCAGCACAAGACCCACAGCCGACTCGTAGGGTATAAGACGCAATCTCTCCTTGATACTCATCTCGACAGCTCCACCCGTAGCGTGGAAGAATGATCCGTGTGGCAGATGGTCCAGAACGGTGGCACCCGCATTTATCATAGCAGCACCCCACACCGCCGACACTCCCGACGCAAGCAGCGTGGGAGCAAACGATGCCGAAGCGATGGTAGCACCTGCCGTAGTAGAGGCCGTAGCCGCCGACATCACAGCACCCGACAGAGGAGCAAGCAGCAGACGAGCCGACTCGCCATCGCCAAACATAGCTATAAGCATAGAGGTCAGCGATGAGGACTTTATGATGCCCGCAATAGCACCCGTACTCACCAGCAGAACAGCCACAACCGACATCTTCTCCAAGCCGTAACTGATGCTCTCGCCCGCACGACTCCACTTGCGGGTCGTAATAAGCGTCACCACACCACCTACGGGCAGGGCAATAAGCGGATCGATAGCAATGCCCGCCAGCGGACGCAGCATAAGCAGCACGATGACCACGACAGGACCTGCAATACTCGCCCAGAACGAGGGCAGAGAGCTATCCTCGGCGACTGTCGGCTCACCCCCAGTAGGCATCAGCGACTCCTTGCGTGAGGGCATAAGCGGCAGAATGATATAGACGGTCACAATCAGGCCGACGACGGCGGCAGCTATGTTCGCCAGCATAACCGACGACAGCGGAGCAGAGAAGTTCTCGGCAGCGATGATTGTGTTGGGGTTGGGCGAGATGACATTACCGCACTTGCCACCGCCAACCATAGCCAGCAGCATAGCGAAGCGAGAGATGCCCACCCTTTGGGCGATGATGATTGCAACAGGTGCTACGGTGATGACCGCAACATCGACAAAGACTCCGACAGCCGTAAGCAACATAGTGGCGAGAGCAAGTGCGAGATAGACGTGCCGGCGGCCCAGACGATTGACAATGGCGTGCGAGATAGATGCTGCCGCACCCGTCTTTATAAGGACTCCCGACAGCACTCCTGCCGCGATGATGCGTATGATGGCGGGTGTGATATCCTTCACGCCCGATACCATATTTCCAACCGTTCCGTCAAGCCCCATACCGCCTAACAGGCCGCCTACAACGGCTCCGAGTAGCAGACTATATACGGGCGAAAACTTACGGATAATCAACACTATGGCCAACACGAGGCCGATAATTGCACCTATTGCACTGTTCATATTGGATAATTAGATTTTCCGGGTTATTATTCTGGCTATCTGACAAGCCGTACGTTCCACATTTGCCGCAGCGACATCGCGTTGCATAGCCCTCTCCAAAGCAATGGGGCCCGCCACAACGGGCAGTATAGCCACAAAGGCACTCTGCTCCAGCTCCTCACACATCTCGACAGCTCCGCCGATGGCGATAACGGGGATATTATGGCTCTGTGCCACACGCAGGACTCCACTCGGAGCCTTGCCCATAACCGTCTGACGGTCGATTCGTCCCTCACCCGTGATGACAAGGTCGCTGCCACTGACAATATCGTCAAAGCGAATAGCCCGAAGCACCATATCGACACCTCTCTCCAACTTCGCACCTATCAGAGCCTTGAAGCCACCGCCAAGACCACCCGCAGCACCTGCTCCCGCCAGCGAGGCAAAATCCTCGCCATTGTGCCTCATTACAACCTCGGCAAAATTACGCAAGCCTCTATCCAGTTGTTCGACCATAGCCCTGTCGGCACCCTTCTGCGGAGCATACACATAGGCTGCACCCTCATCGCCATAGAGAGGATTGGTAACGTCGCACGCCACCGTAATCTCCGCCTCACGCAGTTGCGGCATCACACCACTATCGTCTATCGTGGCTATGCGTGACAATATCTCGCCACCGCCCGAGAGCTCCTCGCCCGCAGCATCAAAGAAGCGAAAGCCCAGAGCCTGCATCATACCCACGCCGGCATCGTTTGTGGCACTGCCGCCTATACCCATCAATATCTTGCGACAACCACGACAGAGGGCGTCGGCAATCATCTCGCCCGTGCCATAGGTTGTGGTCTTTAACGGGTTGCGTTCCTCCTCCGAGAGCAGAGGCAGGCCACTCGCCGCCGCCATCTCCATAACGGCCGTTGTACCGCCATCCACCACTCCATAGCGTGCCACGATACGACGCATCAGCGGATCGGCAACCTCGACATCAACGAACTCGCCTCGCAGCGTATGCACCAAGGCCTCCACCGTACCCTCGCCACCATCGGCGATACTCACGCAGCGTATCTCGCACTGCGGCAATACGCTATTTACACCTCGGGCAACAGCCTCGGCAACCTCCCGTGACGACAAAGAGCCCTTGAACGAATCTACTGCAACGGTTATCTTTTTCATAATATTTGGTCTTTTCGACAAAAACGGTAGTACAAATATATTGATATTTCATCTCAAAACAGACTATTTTACCACAAAATAGCCTTTTTTATCACACCCTAACGCACGTTTACAACTCTTACCGTCAATTAATCACATATATTTTGCCATTCAAATAAAATGGCCGATTTTTGTCGCCGGAAGAGGTCAAGAAATCGGTATGATATGTACGAAGGCTTCGCCTTTTTGTTACTTTTTTAACAAAAAATTGTGTTTTAGGGCAAAAATAGTGTATATTTGTAAAGTATAAGGGTAAATTTTTGCGACAAAATCGGATTACAAGACCATTTATGTCCGATGTTTTGTGCTTGTAAATGTAGAGATTAATATGGCAAGTTGGAGTTTGATTACATACTGTTGTGCTTTTGCAATGTTACTTTTGGCATACCTCCTCGGCTCTATTCCGAGTGCGGTATGGATTGGTAAAAAATATTACGGCATAGATATACGCGAGCACGGCTCAAAGAATGCCGGCACAACAAATATGTTGCGTGTGCTGGGCAAGCGTGCCGCCATCCCCGTATTTATTCTCGACTTCTTCAAGGGTTTTGCCGCAGTATCGCTGTGCAGTATTCTGCGTTACGATGACGGCATCAACGATGCGTGGATGATTAACCTGAAGATTCTGGCCGTTTTTGCAGCCGTGCTGGGTCACATCTTCCCCATCTTCGCCAACTTCAAGGGTGGCAAGGGCGTTGCTACATTGGTGGGTGCTGTAACG